>JACPFA010000051.1 GCA_016183235.1 Deltaproteobacteria bacterium | reverse complement strand
CCTACGGGCTGGCGACGCCATTATCGCTGCAACCGCCATTGAAAATGGGCTCACGCTCACCAGCAGCAATATAAAACATTACCGAGCCATCAAAGATCTTAAATTAAAAGTTTTTAGGCCTTAAACACCACCTTTACTCAAATCGTAAATCCAATCAGACTTGATTGAACCCTATCAATCCAATTCATATCCATAAGTGATCATATTATCTGGGCCTGGAGGAATGCGGTCGGGATCGCTGGTGAAGAAGAATTTTAAAAGCTTACCCGGAGCAACGGGTTCGGAGACTTTTAAAGGTAAAAAAGCTTGTTTCCAGTGGGTGGGTGCTTCTGTCGGGGCGGTAGAAAAAGTATGATGACCAAATAATTGCGTTTCGAACCAGCCGGCAAAACCGGACAAGGTGCCAGGTCTTTCGATATTAAAATCTGCTTGGCAATTTAAAGATGGATTGGAATTTTCTAAAAGGTTAATTTGGGCAAGGCATTGGGGTTTGGATAAAAAATATTCGGGGGGAATTGACTCCGCACGAACATCCATGGGGGTGTCGATTTCATCAAGAAGAAAATGAAGATTCGAAACGGAAGATTCCTCCCCGGATCGAGTCCGGGGCAGGCTTGGCTCGGAATGACATTGGATACTTTTAAATCGAGCTAATGTTTTAGTCCAGGGGGTAAAATCGACTGGTACGGCATAAAGCGAAAATTGTTCGGGAATGATTTTGCCACCTTTTTTGAGAAAGCGTTTTTTAGCGTCGAGTAAGGTGGGTAAAATATTTTCGTCGATGGCTAGGCTACCTAAAATTTCTGACACGATGACATCGGCTTTTTCAGGGAGCCTCACCTGCCCCGATAATTTTTTAATAAACGTAATTTGCTTTAAAAAATGATTTTGTTCAGCAAATTTTCTCGCTAATTGAAGGGTTGAGGCGTCGGCCTCAATGGCGTAAACTTTCTTAGCGCCTGCCTTGAGAGCTAGGAACGATAAGATTCCTAACCCACAACCAATATCTACCACTACATCACCTGGCTTAACCACCTGGGCAATCGCTCGCCCATAGGCTTGCATGCGAATTTCGTCGTTGAGCATGATCGAATGGTGATATAAAAGATCGGGCATTGCATAGCCATACCATTGCTGGATCCCGGGTCAAGCCCGGGATGACATTAAAATCCACCCCATGGCAAACCCCGGATCAGAAATCCCGTCGCTTTGTTAAAAGCATCACGATCGGCAAAACCATAAAGCCAATGAGCGAAAAAATATCGCCCCCACTGTTCATGAAAGTTAGGTTACACCCACCACCACCCGTTGAGGGCTCATTCGATGGCAAGGGGTTGTCACCAGGATTAACCGAGGGCGATGGCTCAGGAAAACTCGGAGGATTTGTGGTTGGAAGTGGCGTTGTAGGCGTTGGGCCCTCGGTTGGTTCTGGTTGACCCGTTGGAGTGGGTTGACCGGTTGGTGTGGGTTTGTCGGTTGGTTTAGGTTTATTTGTTGGTTTTGGTTTTTCATCTTGGTCGCAAGCATCGCCTATTCCATCACCATCGGTATCTTTTTGGTTGGCATTGGGTGCCTCGGGGCAATTGTCGTCTCCATCAGGGACCTTGTCGCTATCCATATCAAAGGGGATAAAGGGAATTCCCTCAAAAATATTTCCGTAATTTTTCCCAGCCTCCTTAACAATACTTTCAACACTTGTTGTTCCAACTTCCGCAGTAATAAGCGATGGTTTTGTAACCTTGAAGGCATTGGAATAGGTTGAGGTGCTACCCGTGGCAAAGCTCGTTAAGGCAAAGGTTAAGAATGTCTGATTCTTTTCCCAAAATATATCTTGATGAGCAATTTCAATTGCTAAACTACCATCGTTACTAAGGTCTTGGGCAGAAAAGTCGATGTCTTTGATCCAATCACTGGCTTGAGTTGGCAAACCATCGGTCAGGGGGTTCGACATGGCTCGATACACATGGATACTCCCGCCATCTTTACCATCGGCCTGAGCAATTTTTAAATGAAGCGTGGTTTTTGAAAAAGACTTTTCATATCCCACAAGATAGGGAGGCCACATCCCCCCGTTGGCCTTGGGTTCTAATTCGATGCCAGCCCCACCCTTGCCACCCGCATTTTTATAGGCTACAACTTTTAGAAATTGATTGTGGTCGCCATCTTTTCCAACATGAATCCCTGCCCAGGTATTTTCAAAGATAGCAGCAGAATCGATGACATGATCACTAGAATCAATCTCTATTCCAAAATAATTATTCCAAGAAATAATGGGTGGCACAATATTGGGCGAAGAAGGCATGATTTGGGTATATTTTGAATCTGATGCCAATAGAACACCGCCCCCTTGATTCTTGCTGCTCACAATATCAATGAGCTTATTCCAATGACCATTGACAAAAAAACCAACCCCGCCATTGCCAATGCTAGAAACTCGTTCCATTGTAATATCATCCGCATGGCTGCAAATCCCTGAATTAGGAAAATTTTTGACAATAAACGAACCGAGGAGAGTGGTGCCATCTGAACTGCTATCTTGAATAAAGTTATCTGGTTGGTAGTTAGGATTATTACCGATATATAAACCACATTTTACGGGGTATTGATCGGCGTTGATCTCTGAACCATCGAGGATAACAAGATGACCCTCGGCGACTTCAATGATCAACCTCTCCCCATTATGAACGGTAAGCCCAGGCAGTGGTTCAGTAGGTTTAATGGTACCCGATTGGTTGAAAATAATTTTACGGATAGGAAACCCATTTTTATCTTTGGGTTCAAGACACATCTTGCTAAAACTATTTCCCTTAAGTTCTGGGCTCCCTGCTAGGGTTACAATTTCTAATAAATCGCGGAAGGAATATTTTTTTTGCCCAACTCCAGGATTGTTTTCAGGATTATCCGTAAAATTAGACACATAGCACGGTGTTGCAACCGCCAAGGAAGATATAAAAAATAAGGGGAAAATAAAAAAGAATCGTAAACCGGCCATGGGACACTCCATAAGCCCAACCGGCCCTGACCTATTGTATTGAAGTTATCGCGGGTTGAAGTAGTTAGTTGCTAATGAAGGAAAAATCTTCCTAGACACAACTTCTCAATCAGCACGTCGATAAGGGTTCATACAGGGTAGGCTTACTCAATCATTAGGGGGAAAGCTATGGGAGTCTACTTTGTTGTCAAAACAGGGGAAACCTATGAAATTTGCCAAGATCCTACACAACAGGGCATAAGTTGTGGTGGCACAACCATTCGTCACACCTTAAGTGACGCCAATCAAGACAAGCAACCTGATCAAATTAAGATCCTCATCAATTCTCAAGAACACAGCCACGCACTACCCACCGATGGCACAGACCTATTTATTTCTATTGACCCTAATTTATCGGATACCACCACAATAGACCAAACAGCAGTCAATCAACTCATCGCTCGCTCCCAACCTCGGGAAGTTCGATTTTTTGCAGGGGCGGGGGCCTATCTTACTTATCTGCAAAACCTGCCGCCTTTTGCTCCGAATCAAACCCCTATCAACATCTCTAATCCAACACTTCCAACAGTTGATTGTTCTCAATACACTACGGTAGACGAAATCAGAAACTGCCTAGCTCAACCCCCTCAAGAAATTCCCCCCAAGGATCAGCCCTCGGCTTCTCTCAATGAGGCTTCACTTCCTGAGCTTGCTCCCATTCCCATTTCTATTGGTGCTCTCTTTGATTTAGATGGGGCCGCTATACATCGCTTAGGGCCTACTTTAAGTGCTTCTCTTTTGTTAAAGCAAGATGGTGGCGATTTGATAGGCTTTTCAATCTCACCTGGGGTTCAATATCAACTCGTAATATTGGATTGGCTTAAATATAGTCTTGCTCTTTCCATAGGTGGTGGGCAATTGGAGGGAGAGGGTTTATTCCAAGCTAGTTTTAATCCCATTACGATAGCACTGTGCCCAATTGAAGAAGTTTGCTTTGATGTGAGCCCTGCCCGTTTAAATGTTTCAGCCGATCCTGATAATTATGGGGTTGCTCTGCAAGCTGGTGCAGGCCTTACGTTTAATTTAGGTTCAACGCCAACCTCACAAGCACCTTCTTTAGAACAACTTCGTGCCGAGACTCTCTTAAGTTTAAATGATGAAACTCAAGACTACGGTAGACTTATCGAACAGTTTGAAAACTCCGTTATTCAAAAACTGATTGATTTAGAGGGCACGAAGTTAACGATAGAGAATATTAACCAGTTAAATGATGATGGTAAGAATTTGATTGCCAGGATCCACCAAAGCGAAAACCGCGTAGCGGCCTTTCAGCAACAACTCAATCAAGACCCCGCACCTAGCAAGGTTGATGAATTAGAGAATCGTTTGGCTGGAAACGTCTCGGCGACCACAAAGCGTTTGGCCAAAATACCTGTGCCTGCCGTTGTTTCTTCTCCACCGCCGGCTTTGCCAGCTGAACCTGTTGCAGCAGCCTCACCACCACCTGCACCCCCACCACCAGATATTTCCCAAGCAATGGCATCTCTTACCCAACGACTAATAAAAAGAGATGGAGAATTGCGGGGCATCTTATTTCCCGTGGTGCATCGCCCCCCAGCACCAACAAACTTAACGGTCATTCGTAAACTAACCGGCAAGCCTCAATTATTATCAGGCACACCTTTTGGTAAAACTAGAAAGCACGGTGATTTGAAGCTGGGTGAAAATGCCATTAGTTTTTGGACTCATTTAAGTGATCCAAAATATATTAGACCAAATGAGCTTTCTGCTAAAATGCAGGCCTTGTCTCGTAACCTTAAACAATATATTCCCGATGCCAAAGAGATCATTTTTATCGTGCACAATGTAAGCGATGAAAATGATACCGAGGCAGACTTGCAAAGAATGAGTAAAAAAGATGTAGAAAAGTTGAAAAAGGCTTGGCGGTCGACTGCTGAAGGTATTCACGCCCAGTTTGTTCCTGTAAGCAAAAAAGGGTTAGAAACTATTAAGGAAACTAATCTAACAGGTAATACCCAACATGGCAGTGGTATTCGCAGAGCCGTACAAATTATAGTGGTACGAGGAGACGGCTCTCATATCTTGGCAAACGACATCATTGCAAAAGCTCAATAGAAGATTGCCACCCCGGGTCTCAGCCAGAGGCTGATCAGCCTCCGGCTGAAAGCCCGGGATGACATGATAACATTAAAATCCAACCCCACCTTGCTCGATGATATCGGCTAATTGTTTACGGGTTTGCTCCCACACGTTGGGGTCGTTATTCCAACCCATGTCGGTGCGCACCCAAGTGGGGTCGCTGATCATGTTCACACCATACTCCCACAAGACTTTAGGAATAAGATTCGCCACAATTTGTGCTACTTGCGCAGGATCAACCTGAGCCGCCATGGTCAAGTAATCATAGTCTTGCACGCCTCGGCGCCAATGTTTGAGACGTAAACTAGCAATCGGCCCGTCCATCCCATACGAATCTTGGGGATACAGCACATCGGTCCCAGGATAAAACAGCACTCCATCACCGTTGGTATAATTCCAGCCGGTCTCACCTATGACAGAATCTACCCGATCAAAGGTGCCAAAGGTCTTGGCTTGGCTAAACACATTGGTTTGCTGGCCACTGGCCTGAAAATCAAAATAATAGGCAGTTTCCCACACAAACCAACCCGAGGCCTGTTTCTTAAACTGGGCCCAACTGCGCTGCCTAAAAGCAACACCATCATCTTCGATCGCCATAGAACCGCTTGCCGGTCGCTTGCCATTGTAAAGCCAATATTCTTTGTTAGGATCCTGTATGTAAGACGGTATTGTATGGAAGAGGGGTCAAGTCTTGACATGAGACAGGGTTAGGAAGTTGTTAGACAAAATGTATAAATTCGATTCATCCATTGACATTTTTAAAAATGTCTACTAGTACTAGACATATTTTAAGAGGTGATTATGGATGCTTCGATTATTGATCTTCGTTATAAAACAACTCAAATCCTTGAGGCTCTTAAAAAGCGAGAAAAAGTTAATGTTTTATACCATGGCAAAATTAGGGGTGTTATCGTGCCCATTACTCCCACCGCAGAATGCAAAGTAGAAGAACATGATTTTTTCGGAATGTTGAAAAAAGAGAAAAAGTCAGTCAAGGAAGTGATGCATCAATTACGCAAAGGTCGATTTTAAATGATCTTTGACACTGACATTTTTATTTGGGCACAGCGAGGAAATACTAAAGCCGCAAAACTTATTAATG
>JACPFA010000050.1 GCA_016183235.1 Deltaproteobacteria bacterium | reverse complement strand
TATTCCGTTTTCATTCGAACGCGACATTGATGGCTTAAAAATAATCGTCGACTTTTTGTCCGGTGAATACGGTGGCACTTCCAAACAACACAGGCATCAACGCATTGATGGTGATTTACTCGCAAGAAAGGCCCGTGGTGCTGACATCCTACCAGAACACCATATTGATTTTCGCCTTGAAGGCACGCTACCCGATGGAGCCGAGAACGCATGCCCACTCAAAATGGCCAATGTTGTGAGTATTCTCACGATGAAAGGCATCACCATTTCAGAGCGCTACAAGGAAAAGGATGCCTACGATATTTACTCCGTTCTTGCCCATTACAAAGAAGGCCCTGAGTCATGTCTCGAAGAAATCAAACCGCACATCGGGAACAAACTGATTTGCGAAGGCTTAAAAGGAATCTGTGCCAAATTTCCCAACGCCAACGCAACAGGTCCCTTCTGGGCTGCCACATTCATGGCACCGGGCGATCCTGCCAGAATCAAAGTGTTGCAGGTAGAGATTTATGAAAGCGTAAGGCCTTTTGTGGAGGTGGTTGGGAAAGCTTTAAGAGGGACAACAAAAAAGTGAGAGTTGATTTGGTAGAAAAATGTAAGGAACATAATGAGTCAATTAATGTGTAAAGAAGAGCTAGAACCAACAAACAACCCAGACAGTCAAGTTGTCTCAAGAAAAAGGGTTGTGGATCATGGCGAGGTCTACACGAACGAACGTGAAGTTAATGCCATGTTGGACCTGGTGAAACAAGAGACAGGACGAATTGAATCGCGTTTTCTAGAACCCGCCTGTGGTACGGGGAATTTTTTGGCTGAGGTTTTAAAAAGGAAACTGACTATTGTTGAGTCCCGATATGGCAAGAGTCAGTTAGAGTTTGAACGTTATGCCATTTTGGCAGTTACCAGTGTCTATGGCATCGATCTCTTGGAAGATAATGTAGACAAATGCAGAGAAAGGCTTTTGGCTCTTTTTAATGAACGATATGATTCGCTCTATAAGATATCGGTAAAGTCAGAGTGCAAGGCTACGGTTCAGTATGTACTCAAAAAAAATATTATCTGCGGTGATGCCTTATCTCTGCAAACTGTGGGAGATAATGCTAAGCCCATTATTTTTTCAGAGTGGTCGCCGGTTAATGGCAATATGATCAAGCGGCGGGACTTTTCTTTTAGAGCCTTGCTCTCGCATGCTGGCTTGCGCGAGCTGCCGCTCTTTTCGGATCAGGGTGATGAAGTTTTTATCCCAAATCCGGTGAAAGATTATCCGCTCATTCATTTTTTGAGGTTGGTAGATGCTGAATAAAGAAAACTACAATCCAGATGTGTTGACCTGCCTTGCAAATTTGAGCAACGACGAGGTTTTCACGCCGCCTAAGCTGGCCAATCAGATTCTTGATTTACTCCCTGCCGATATCTGGACTGACAAAAGCATCACCTTTCTGGATCCGGTTTGTAAAACAGGTGTCTTCCTGCGTGAAATTGCAAAGCGGCTCATGAAGGGATTGGAAAAAGAAATCCCCGATGAACAGGAACGCGCCAACCACATTTTTAAGAACCAGCTCTTTGGTACCGCCATAACCGAGTTAACGGCGTTGCTCACACGAAGATCTGTCTACTGCTCCAAAACGGCCAATGGCAAATACTCTATCTGCAATGCCTTTGAAAATGGGGAAGGCAATATCCGTTTTATAAGAACGGAGCATGCATGGGTTAATGGGAAATGCCACTATTGTGGCGCGAGTCAGGAAGTTTATGAACGCGGTGAAGAACTCGAAACCCATGCGTATGAGTTTATTCATACAGAAGATTTTAAGGAGGTATTCAATATGAAATTTGACGTGATTGTCGGCAATCCGCCGTATCAAATCTCAACAGCGGGTGATGATAATGGAGCTCAGGCTAAACCACTATATCATCTGTTTGTTGAACAAGCAAAAAAGCTAAATCCTACATTTATTGCAATGATCATTCCTTCACGTTGGTTCTCTGGTGGCTGGGGGTTGGATGAGTTTAGGGATAAAATGATGTCTGAGGCGCATTTAAAATACCTTCACGACTTTCCGAATGCATCTGATTGCTTTCCTGGAGTGGAGATCAAGGGTGGCGTTTGTTATTTTCTGTGGGACAAAAGTTATTCTGGAGAAACGACCTTTGCAACTCATGATGGAAATGCGATTGTGTCAACATCGAAACGCTCTCTTAGAGAGCCAAACTGTGATATTGTCATCAGATATAATGATGCTATTCCCATCCTGCACAAAGTTCGATCTTTGAGCGAACCTGCTTTCGAATCAATTGTAAGTACAAAAAAACCATTTGGTTTTATAACAAATTATAATGGGAAAAAAGAGCCATTTGAGGGCGCAGTCAAACTTTATGGTAACAGAAGAGTCGAGTACGTTAAACGTAAGGACGTTACAAGGCGTGAAGATTGTATAGATTCACACAAAGTTATAGTTCCAAAGGCAGTTGGGTCAGGTGATAGTAGGACGGATCATATCAAGCCTCTCTATTGCGAACCTAATTCATGCTGTACAGAAACATATCTTTTAGTTGGTCCCTTTAGATCAAAAAAAGAATGCGATAATGCTATCCAGTATATCAACACGAGATTTTTTCATTTTCTTGTGACTCTACAAAAAAATACTCAGGATTGCATGAAGAGAGTCTATTCGTTTGTCCCACTGCAAAATTTTAGAGAATCTTGGACCGACGAGAAACTTTATAAAAAATATCGTTTAAACAAGAAGGAAATCGAATTTATCGAATCAATGGTCTGGCCTAACAACGGAAGCACTCATGAGTAAAGACTTCTTTCCACAACGGCCCGATGCGAGACCCACCATCTATGCCTATGAGGATTCGCACCCTCAATATAGGGGTTTGTTAAAAGTCGGCTATACTACAGGTGAAGTACAACTAAGAGTTGCACAGCAATATCCCACCAAGAGACCCGGAAAGCTTCCTTATACAATTGTTGTTGAAGAACCTGCTATTCGCAATGACGGCTCCACTTTTACGGATCATGAAGTTCACAAGCATCTGAAGAGGAAAGGCGTTAAGAATCCTGATGGTGAATGGTTTCGCTGCTCGGCCAAAGATATCAAGGCCGCTATTATCGCCATTAAGACAGGGGCCATGGGTGAAGATAGCCGTCATCTCGATTTCTCTATGCGGCCTGAACAGTCAGAGGCAGTCGAACAAACAGCGGCCTATTTTAAAAACTATAAAAAGGAAAATCCCAAAAAGACACCGCACTTTCTCTGGAATGCCAAAATGCGTTTTGGGAAGACCTTTGCCGTATATCAGCTCGCCAAGAAAATGAAGTGGACAAAGGTTTTAGTCCTAACCTTCAAGCCCGCTGTTCAAAATGCCTGGGAACAAGATTTAAAATCGCATGTTGATTTCAAAGATTGGCAATTTATTTTTAGAAGCGACCTCTCTTTTGAAGAAGCAAAAAAGAACAAACCTTTCGTGTGCTTTGGGTCTTTTCAAGATTATCTGGGCAAAAATAATGCCGGAGGAATTAAGGCGAAGAATGAATGGGTTCACACGACAAATTGGGATTGTGTGGTGCTGGACGAATACCATTGGGGTGCCTGGCGAGAAAATGCCAAAGATCTTTTTGAGGCAGAAGACCAAAAAGAGATCAAATTCCAAGAGGGCGCAGGCATTGAGTATTTCGATGAAGCCATCATGCCCATCACTACAAATGCCTATCTTTATCTATCGGGTACCCCGTTTCGGGCCATTGCTTCTGGTGAATTTATCGAGGAGCAGATTTATAACTGGACCTATTCGGATGAACAACGTGCCAAAAAAGAATGGAAAGAAAAAAGCAATCCCTATGCCGCACTGCCGCGCATGGTTTTACTCACCTATCAATTACCCGATGCCATTCGTGAGATCGCCATGCAAGGCGAGTTTGACGAATTTGACTTGAATATTTTTTTCTCTGCGGATGGTAGGGGTGATAAGGCAAAATTCACTTATGAGGATGATGTTCAAAAGTGGTTGGACCTGATTCGCGGCGCATTCTCTGAAACAACTATCGATAATCTTAAATTAGGCGCAAAAAAACCGCCCATGCCTTTCGCAGATACGCGCCTGTTAAGCCTGCTTTCACATACTTTCTGGTTTCTTCCGACTGTAGCTTCATGCCATGCCATGGACAACCTGCTGTCGCAGAAGCAAAATAGATTTTTTCACGATTATAAAATCGTCGTAGCGGCGGGTACTGCGGCCGGCATAGGTGTTGATGCACTACCGCCAGTTTTTGATGCCATGGATAACCCATTAAAGACGAAAACTATCACCTTATCCTGTGGAAAGCTCACGACCGGAGTCTCGGTCAAACCATGGTCCGCAATTTTTATGTTGCGCAACTCATCCAGCCCGGAAACTTATTTTCAGGCCGCATTTCGAGTGCAAACACCATGGACGGTTCAGAACCCGGACAGCAAATCACCGAACAAAGAGGAGATCATTAAAGAAGAGTGTTATATCTTTGATTTCGCGCCTGACAGAGCACTGCGGCAGATTGCCGATTACAGCTGCCGTCTCAATGTAAATGAATCCAATCCTGAAAAAAAGGTAGAAGAATTTATCAGTTTCTTGCCGGTACTCGCTTACGATGGCAGCTCGATGAAGCAGGTCGATGCCGCTGGTATCCTGGATATCGCAATGAGCGGTACAACAGCCACTCTCTTGGCAAGACGGTGGGAAAGTGCACTTTTGGTGAATGTCGATAACGGCACGTTGCGGAGGCTAATGGATAATCAGGCCGCCATGGATGCCTTGATGAATATTGAGGGGTTTAGAAATTTAAATCAGGAAATTGAAACGATCATCAATAAATCCGAAGCCGTTAATAAGGCCAAGAAAGAGGCGAATGATCGTGATCTGACCGCCAAGGAAAAAAGGGAGCTAACCCAAGAGGAAAGGGAATATAAAACCTTAAGAAAGCAGATCCAGGAAAAGTTGATCAAATTTGCTACACGGGTTCCCGTGTTCATGTACTTAACTGATTATCGTGAGCGTAGCCTCAAAGACGTGATCACTCAACTGGAGCCAGGCTTGTTCAAGAAGGTCACCGGCTTGACTGTCAAAGAATTTGAACTGCTCGTCAGTCTTGGCGTCTTTAACAGCTCACTCATGAATGATGCTGTCTATAAATTCAAACGCTATGAAGATCCCAGTCTTGCCTACACCGGAATCAACAAGCATGAGGGCGAGAATGTAGGACTATACGATACGGTATTAAGTTCAAAGGAGTTTCGTGGGCAAGAATTATAAAATAATGAATGCCCTGACCAAGGAAGAAATTGAAATTGTGGAAAAGGCTGGTGAGAAATGAGTGGTGCACTTATTTCGATTAACGACGTTGGTCTTATTGTCAATGTCATCGGAACCTTAATGGTGGCATTTTCCATCGGTAAAATCCCTAAGGGTTTCGGTGGCACGACAACGAACGATGATGGCAAGGTGTTTCATTTCTCCTACGTTGCTCACCCAATTTTATTTAAGGTTGGTTTGGTCTTCATCATCTTTGGTTTTGTTTTGCAATTACAGCGTATCAAGAATGAGCTAAAGGCATTTTTTGAAGGAGCTATTTTTTAGGGAGGACTGACACAATGAGCAGCAAACTCACCACTGATTATTCAATAAGTGCGACGCTGTCGCACCAATTGAGTCGGCTGGTGTTTAATGAAATGCAACGCTAAAAATTAGGCGACTCATCAATGAAAAAGAAAAATCTACCAGCCACCAACTCCTTCACCGAGTTCATGCTCTACAAAACACCTGACGGGCAGGTGAAGGTGGAAATTTATTTGCGGAATGAAAACATCTGGCTCACCCAGGATAAAATAGCCCAATTATTTAGCGTGCAAAGACCCGCGATTACCAAGCATCTAAAAAATATTTTTGAAAGTGGGGAGTTAGATGAAAAAGTGGTATGTTCCATTTTGGAACATACCACGAAGCTAGAACAAATAATATGAGCCATAAAATAGTGTCTATGACAAGGAGCCGTATGCCCAAATCTTTAACCAAAACCACCGGACAGAAAGTCAGCATGAGCGATTACGCCGCGTTTGTAAAAGATATCAAAGAGCGTATCCGCTCCGCTCAGTATGAGGCGTTGAAAGCGGTCAACAAAGAGCTTATCAACCTCTATTGGGATATTGGGAGAATGATCACCGAGAGACAAAAGAGGCATAGTTGGGGTGATTCTATCGTGAAAAATCTTGCGAAGGACCTGCAACTTGAGTTTCCGGGCGTGTCGGGATATTCCACCGATAACCTGTGGCGCATGCGCAAATTCTATATGCATTTTAAGGACAACAAAAAACTTGCACCATTGGTGCAAGAAATTAGCTGGACGAAGATAATAGTCATCATGGAGAAATGTAAGGATGATCTTGAGAGAGAATTCTATATCCGAATGACTCGCCGGATGGGCTGGAGCAAAAATGTCCTTATTCATCAAATTGATAACAAGTCATACGAAAAAATGCTCCTTAACCAAACCAATTTCAATAAAGCTCTGCCGGAGAAGATAAAAAAGCAGGCAAGTTTGGCGGTCAAAGACGAATACACGTTCGATTTCCTAGAACTCGGTGATGAACATAGTGAAATGGAGCTTGAGCGCGCCATAATGAATAAAATGAATCGTTTCCTCGTGGAAATGGGAGGATCATTTGCGTTTGTCGGTAACCAATTTCGCCTTGAGATAGACGGTAGGGAATTTTTCATCGATATTCTGTTGTATCATCGTAGATTGAAATGTCTTGTCGCCATGGAATTAAAAACAGGCGATTTCAAGCCAGAATATGCCGGAAAAATGCAATTTTATCTCGCCGCTCTCGACTCGATTGTTAAGGACAAAAACGAAAATCCTTCCATCGGCATCATTCTGTGTAAGGATAAAAACAGAACCATCGTCGAATACGCCCTTCGCGAAAGCAGAAAACCGATCGGAGTGGCCAAATATCAAATCGTCACAGACCTGCCTCGGAGCTTACGGAAGGAACTTCCTGCACCAGAGCAGATAGCAAAATTAATGGATGAGATTTAACGGAGGGATATCAGATGAATGTCAAATCCAGTTTGATGAATCTCACCTGGGAAGACCTCAATGAATGGGCCGGTGAACGCATCGTTGGCCGTGGCAAGTCCTATCAAAGGCGTGTGGAGGATCTGTGCATGATCTGTGCATGATGGCTGATGGCTCATTGCTGGCATCTGTGCATGGCACCGAATTGTATTCCACACGGGCCGGGCTTAATGCCGATAACGGACTTTTTTCCGAATGCACCTGCCCCTATGCCGTTGGGTGTAAACATGCTGTTGCGATGATTTTGGTTTATCTTGATGTTTGCAAGAACAAGAAGAATGTCCCGTTTGCTGCACCGGATGATGAGAGACTTCTGAAGCTTTCAGGAGAAAATGACGATGCGGACTATGAAGAGGAATGCGAAGATGATGAGGGCATCGAGAAGCAACGCACGCCATCAAGAAAAAATAATAGAGTGCGCTCGCATCTGGAGGAACTTTCAAAAGAGGAATTGGTCGATCTTGTGATGAAGGGTGAAAATATTTTACCTGAGCTCAGTCGAAAGCTTGCAGATAGCGACCATTTGAAAAAAGGCGATACCGATAAGATCGTCAAAGCCATACGCAAGGAAATCAATGCGATCTCAAGCGAACCTTCCTGGTCCAACCATTGGGATGGAGAGCATAATATCCCCGACTATTCGCCTGTAAAAAAACGATTGGAGGCGCTTCTTGCAAACAATCAGGCCGATCTCGTCGTCGATCTGGGCGCTTATCTGATGGAACGGGGCATTGGCCAAATTAATGAGTCTAATGACGAGGGCGAAACGGGTATGGAAATCGCCTCGTGCATGGAGGTGGTCTATCAAGCGGTCATGCGGTCAGGACTTTCAACGCCGCAGCGTCTTTTATGGGAGATTGATCTGAATCTTCAGGATGAATACGGAATTCTCGATGGCCTTAAGGGTCCATTGGATCGTGGCAAGGCATCTTCACACGATTGGAATGAGGTCGCCGACGTCTTGTCGGCAAGATTAGCCAAGCTACCCAAAAGACAGGCTGACAAAACGGACGATTTCTCATCAAAATATCGCCGAGAAAGAGTGGTGCGCTGGCTACTTCATGCGCTTGAAAGGGCCGATCAGAAGAACGAAATTAATGGAATACTGGAGCGAGAAACGGTCCATACCGATTGTTATGTAGAATTGGTCAAAAGACTTATTCAAGATAAACAAATCGAAAAAGCGCGTGAGTGGGCCTATAAAGGATTCGCGGCGACCCTTGAGAAGGCGCCGGGCATTGCATCTCAACTAGAAGAGCTTTTGCGCGACATGGCATTTAACGAGAAAAATTATCTTTTAGCGGCAGCGTACGCCGCCTTCGAGTTTTTTGATCGACCCGGCCTTGAGAAATATTCACAGCTCGAGAAAATAGCCATCAAAGCCGGCGTTTGGGAGACGGTAAGAACTCACATGATGTCATATCTGGAAAAAGGCACGCGCCCAAAGGGCTCTACATGGCCGTTGCCGGCTTTACAGCTTCCGGTTCGAGACAGGGCCTCAAGATGGGCTCATTTTCCTGACACAGAAACCCTCATTGATATTGCCATCAAGGAAAGACGCCACGATGATATTCTCAAATGGTATCGCTTGGGCAGAAAATCAGGCGGTTTTGGGCGAGATCACACAGGCGAAAAAGTGGCCCAGGCTGTTCAAGTGACCCATCCCGATGAAGCGCTCTCCATTTGGAAGGCGCTGGCCGCTCAAGAAATCTCACAAGCAAAACCAGCAGCCTATCAAACGGCTGGTCATTACTTGAAGAAGATGAAGGCCGTTTACAACCGGACAAACAATGAAGCGGCTTGGACTCAACACATGGCTGAATTGCGAGAACACAATAAGCGGCGACCTCGCATGCTTGATGTGCTGAATTCTTTAGAGGGTCAACGAACGCGTATTGTGCAGTGAGAAATATAGTGAAAGCAAGGGTGGGGTAAACTTTGGCCCGTGTTGCGCTAACTTAAGAATGTGGCCCTCACGGGCCAACATGTCCCACCGGAGCCTGCCCCGCACTTGATGCTGGGGCGGACGGGACCCACTGCACGGCCTCGTCTAAAGAAAATATAGGCACATAGGCCACCACGATTCAGGGATGCCGTGGCTCCCTGAAATGAAACCAACATGGAGACTTCAGGTTTTTTGATTCCCAGATGCAACCATATCACTAAATTGTTTAATCACTTTTGGTATCTCGAATAAAAATTTATCTAAGATGTCTTTGAGTGCGACGTATTCCTTGGATTCCTCATCAAACATTTTACCGTCCTGAATAATCAATGGCCTTTGAAATTTAGCCACTGAATTCCCTGTAGTGGTTGTTTCTAGCCCGACGTCTCCGAGTTGGACATTGACCCCTCCCTTTTGTGACTTCAGTTTGAGGGGTCCCAAAATCATGGTTGTCTTGTATTTTGTATGCGGTGGGAGCAAGCCGAACCTATGGAAGTCGTGAATACGAATGCGCTCGATCAGGAAATAATAGGGTATTTGTGCCTCAATCAATCTCTCTAGGTCAGTTCGGTTGATCTTTGCTTTAGGGGATTTGGGGTCACATACTTCCTGCTTATCCGCTGCTTCGAGCATCAATTCACTGATGGCTCGACAAGAATACACGGCTGCAATTTGGTATCTGAATTTATCAATTGGATCTTCGCATTTTTCCGCATAATTCATGAAAAATTGGACCCGTTCAAAATGCTCATTAATTCCCGCCAATCGTATATTGCCAATTAGTGTCATTCGACCTCTTTCGATAATGTTCGGTAGACGCAGTATTCGCAGTCTTCCGCCACCTCGGGCAGATCATTACCCTGTAAACATTGATGAGAATCGTTTACCGCCTTCTCTACCCAGGACGAATCTCCGACATACGGCAGCAGTTGGATATTGAAGCATAGCGTGCCATCGAACACGTCCAGATCCTTGCGGCCATTGGCGTAAACGAAATATCCGGTATTAGAAACGTCAAAACCCATGTTCCGCATGATCCATTGGTAGATTTCCATCTGCCGCTTGTAGGACTCCTTCCATTCATCATCCAGACTGACCTCTCCGTCCTTGGATGTGGATTTGTAATCGACGATGATCAATTGGCCGCTGGGTTGGGCCCAGACGTCATCAATGGCACCAGTGATGATGAGATTGGTTGCTTTGTGATGATATTGGAGGCCCTTGAAGTTTTCTCTCCAAATATCGAGATCATCATGTTGGTACGGAATCGCATCGACTCCGTTCTCCTTCATCAGCGGATGCGGTTCGCCTTTGGTACGATAAACATCGAACTCCTTTTTCAACAGCACATCGACAGCCGAATTCAGCGTGAATCCAGGCATGGAGGGTTTGTCGATTCCAAGGCGACGATCCAGATAGAAACACCTAGGACACCGAATAAAATTCTCCAACCGTGAGCGGCTTAGTTTGTAGGGTTGGCTCGATGCCGGGTCATACAAATTTCTGGATCGTCTCTTTAGTGGCATAAGTTTTCCTTCAAAAGGTCACATCAAATGTTGATCTGCCCTGATAGTTGATCGCACCAAGACCAACGCATTTTGTTCTGCCAATCGTGCCCTCAGCGTATTTGTGAATATGGCCACTAAAGGCATACGTTGGCTGCAGCTCCTCAATAAGCTTTTGAATGGGCTCGCAACCGTAACGGTCACTACCAAAATCAAGAGCCTGGCAGGGTTCATGGGTGATCAGAATATCTACGACTGTTTCACTTTTGCGCAGTGTTTTGATTTCTGTTTGATTAAAATATCCAAGGATCTTTTGCGATTGCATATTGGCTGGAACATCACGCTCGAACCATTTAGGGCTGTAATTGCCACCAAAGAATCCCACCGTAACGCCTTGAATCGTCAACACAGTTCCATTTGGCACATAGTAAAGATTGGGAAGAATCGGTTTGTCTTGGTTGTAGTTTGTCAAAAATAGAAAGTCCTCATGATTCCCCTTGCAGAAGTACACTGGCACGGGGAAACCTTTCTTCTCTGAATAATATTCCTGAAATTGCCCCAAGCTGCTGTGAAACCGCTTTGGAATAGCATTGAGGTTGCTGTCATCGAGAAAGATGCCAAAATCACCAACCTGCAACACAAAGTCGGTATCGGTAGGAATGGCTTCAATAAGCTTATCCAAGTGGCCATGGGTATCACCTATGATTGTGACTTTAGTCATGTTACGCCTTTTAAACTCACAACAGCTTCTTAATCGCCTCTACAAAAGGACGAACTCGTTGATAAACATCCTTCCTTAGCATTCCTGATTCCACCTCATCCAGTGGTGCCATAAATTGTGCGGCCCACGCAGAGCCAACTGAATCTTCAAACTCAAACTTATCACAAATACTCTGAAGGCCCTCTTGGACAAGTTTGTTTTTAAAATGTGGCTTAAGTTCCGCAATGCATGAACTGGGACCATCTTTGTAATGTGCGATCATGGAAAAAATATCGTAGGCGTCCTTCTCTTTGTAGCGCTCTGATATTGTGATCCCCTTCATTGTCAGCATACTTACAATATTTGCCATTTTGATTGGACATGACTGCCTAGCGCCATCCGGCAGATAGCCGGATAACTTGAAGTCTAAATGATGATCTGGCAGCAAATCTGCCCCACGCGCTTTACGAGCTAATAGGTCGTCATCCACTCTTTGATGACGATGCTGGTTGGTTGTTCCACCGTACTCTCCCGCCAAAAAATCAATGGCAATGTCCAGACCTTCAAGATGCCGTTCAAATGAGAATGGGATGACTGTCTTGGTGCGACTCATTCTTGCGGTGTAACCACGCTCCTCGATGAGATCAATGATGCGAGCATATTCATCTTGAGGAATGTGAGCACAGTCTATTGCGATATCTATGTCAATGGAGCCAATGTGCTGAAAGTCATTTTCAGGCTTTTGAAACATCTGCAGTAAAAAATAGGGGGCCCAACCACCGACTAAATAAAGATGCTTTCGGTATCTTCCAAGTAGGGTCATAAGCTCCAGCAAAACCGATTGTGATCGATTGGCCTCATTGTTTTCAAAATGTGTACTAAAACGTTCATTCATGTTTTAATCACCTTCTCCCGTAAATGTTCCGCCTGTTCGCGACCTCGTGCTGGATACTTATAGAGATCGAGATACAATTGAATATTGTTTGTAATCTTGGCACCCTTTATTTTTTGAATGGTGCTAAAGAGTCTTTGGTCGCTTGGAATAATGAGGTTAATATTCCCTGAAAACTCCACATGCGTTAACTCAAGAGCGTCTTTCCAAAATGAAATATCTGCTTCTGAGGGCACATAAAATTCAACGGTCTGGAAACGAACAAAGTAGGCAATCTGTGATGCCCCTGCCATACGCGTAAAAGCATACTCTCGGTTTTTACCAATTGATTTTATCTTTTTGATGCTTTCTTCAGGGGTCAGCTCGGTATAGTAAGGATGCACTGTGTTTTTCTCAAAAAAATAGATGTCGCGAATGGTATCAAGCAAGGCGCGAGGGTTCTTTAACCTCATGTGCCGACTATCTTCCAGGAAGCCTGCTTGCTTCAGTAGGTTACTAAATTTGGAGACAAACCCAAGACTTAAGCCACTCAGTGCGGAAAATTCACGCAATGTATATTGTGTATCTCGTTGATTTAATAAGAGTATAGCCATCCACAGACGATCTGCCGTGGTGAAAATAGAGGCTGGCTTGTTTGTTATTTTGTTCACGATTTCACCTATTGTTCACGACTTGTGAACATAGTATGATTTCGTGAACAAATAGTCAAGCGACCAAATGTTCACGATTTCCATCAATTTTTACGACCATGAAAAACTGGCCATTTCGTGAAGTTTTGAAAGTAAAGAATACTTTACCAGTAGATACCACTAGTAAAGAATAAGAATTATATGACGGAGGAAAGGTAACTCATTGTAACGACTGCATTTAACGTTCCTTCGTCATACGATTTTTTATACGATTTTTTTGCCAGCTCAAACAACCGGTCATATTTCCACCGGCTGCCGTGTAGATCAGTTACAAATAAAATTTTCATAGATTCTTATCTCTGTATTTCATGTGGCATTTTTAGCAGACGAGTTCTTTTTTCATCGTGCAGGAATTGCCCTCTTTTTTCCAACATCCAAGCTAAAGCCTGAGGCACCTCGTCGAACAGTTCAAAGTATCGGATATAGAAGTCATTCTTGGATTTACCTGCTTCCAAGCGAGACAAGGTCATATGGGATATATTAAAAAGCGCTTCGAAATCGGATTGAGTCAGGCCCAATCGGGTTCTAAAATCTTTCAGTTGGGAAGCCGCATATTCGCTTTTAGAGGCCGCCTCAAACACAAATGTGGAAGGACCTCTCCGCGCGATCGTGGTGAGTAAGACAAAAACATCCTTCTCATTTTCGCTGATGCCCCATTCACGGCAATAATCCTTGTAGGCCGGATTATTTTTGGATGGGATGCGGTCTGAAAAAGCCGGGAATAAAGTATTTGAAGAGACTCTCCCTTTCCACAAAGGAAGCTCAGGCCCTAAGGCTAAGGCATTTCTTAATTTCTTATAAGATTTGCCGTACTCAAAAAAATATTTTTTACCTTCTCTCCACAGCTTGCCGACAAAGGTGCGCGTTGTTTGTGTTTGGCTGTAGATATTAATTTCTTCTATTTTCGACATATTTTTTAAGCTCCAGGTATCTCTCATTAATGAGCTTGAGCAGGGCTTTTTTCATGGGATCCGAAAGACAAACGGCTTCATTAATAGTTGACCGGATCCTTGCAATAGGGAGTTTTCCAAAAAAGTCTTCTGCTATTTCAAGCGCGCCTAATCGGTTTATTTCCTCTAAATATTCCATCATCCACGGTTCTTTGGAATCCTTTGTCCATATTTTGCCTTTTGGCGAAAAATGAGCGCTTAACATCGAGCCTGATTCCAATCCGAGGTAGGAGGGATTGTCATAAACAGGTGTTAAAGATTTTCCTTTTGCCGTTTCAAGGAGCGCCAGATTGTTTCCGTGTCGATCGTGATTGCCTATTAATGAATCAAACAAAAGCACTTTGAAAAAAGTAGATACATCCTGAGGTGAATTAGTTTCTCGGTAGATAGTTTTACTGAGCATTTCGACATTATAATTTTCCGCTCCACCGTCTAGATAACGGTAGATATGCACTAAGGTGGAATGGGTTTTCATGGCGTGCATGAAATTTTTTGAGACGAAGGCCAACTCATTGTCCGTCATTTCAATAAGAGTAAAAGGCTTTGGAGTGGGAATGCCGCATGAGTTCGCAATTTTATTGCAGACGTATTCTACAGGTGCCAACTCGGGATACTCGGCCTTTGAAAATTTCAAGATGTAGCTTAAATCTCCCAGCTTTCCTTCGTACTTCTTATAATTGCCGGCAAAATAAGAGGTTAGATGAGGCAATAAGCTCTTTTGTTCCTTGTTGCTGCTTGATTCCTTCCTGGCCAAAAAATGAAATTCCAGAACATCAGAAACCGAAAATATTTCCTTAAAGCATTTATGAAGCTATATGACGGGGGAAAGGTAACTCATTGTAACAATTGAATTTAACGTTCCTTCGTCATGCTATCTTCTCTCTAAAAAGGGTGGATGAGAAGATGGAGAAGCGTTTTGGGAAGGATAGAAGGAAAAGCTTTTGATGGTTTATTTCTTCATCTCCCCCAACATATTACAAAACAAGGCTCCTTGCTCAATCGCATCATCCAAAGCCTTGTGCGAATGCGGAAGATCGTCAAACCATCGCTTGGGCATGTTTTTCTTGGTGGCCTTGCGGTAATCAGTTTTGAGGAGGACCATCGCCAGGGTTTTGATATCGAGGGCGGAATGGGAGAATGGGCTTTTGCCGGTGAATTTGATCAGGTACCAATACACAAACATAAAATCATAGCTGGCGGGGTAGCCCACAAATACGGGAAGTCCTGGTAAAGCTTTGAGCCATGCGAGATAAGCGGCCATAGCTTTTACGGGGGCTTGCAAATTTTTACGGCAGGTCTCCCAAGCTTGAGGCTGGGTCTTCCACCATTCCATGGTTTTTGAATTCGGTGTGGCGTTGGGAAGAAGTTTCAGGTTGGCTTCAAAGGTGCTTACCAATGTTTTGTCCGCAAGATAAGCTGCCGAGCCAAAACTCAGCATGGAATTCATGCCGGGGATGGGGCCATCGGCTTCGACATCGGTACTGACGTAGATTTCGGGTTTCTTATTCATCTACTTCTCTCAGTTTTGCATTGATTGCCGAAATAATTTCGTCAATCTGCCTGGGTGCTGCCTTTAATTTAGCTTTCACAATATAAGCTTCCCAATATTTTTGAAGCTTGGCGACAGCTTGTTCATCGTAAGCGATCAAGCAAGTCCATCTTACAAGCGGTAAGGAAATGATATAAAAGATCTGCCATAACCAGGAGGTGATGAATGGCAGACATCAATAAGCGTGAGGCGAGGGAGCGGCATTGGCAGGGGAAGATTGAGGCAC
>JACPFA010000049.1 GCA_016183235.1 Deltaproteobacteria bacterium | reverse complement strand
GATGGCCTCCTTTGCTTAAGTGTTGTTGCAACAAACCATTTTGTTGCACTCTCTTATTGGGCTAACCAGCGCCCGGTGGCAAGTGCTGAGGTCATCCATATCTTCTAATGGAGTTAGCCGTCACGGAATCCTTCCGCGTTCTCGCCCCAAGGGCGAGCCTCGGCTTTCCATGACGGCTAACTCGCATTGGGGGCCCCGGCGATTCCGCGATGGGTCGAAAAAGCTAACTTCAGCTGCAAAGCCACCCCCCTCACTTTTTATATCCATCAAATATTAATGACCCAATAGCCTTTCAGAATTGTCCTTAATCAAGGCAGAAATGAAATTGCACCGCAGGCGTTACTTGCATTATAGCTTTGCAGAAATGCCTTTAATCGAGGCGAAAACGAAATTGCGAGTGAGACGTACTAGCAGGTACGTCGCAGCGAGTAAATTTTGTTTTCAACGAAGAGTAAAGGCATTTATGCAAAGCGGTGTGGGGGTAAAAAAAAGCCCTTGAGTTTGACCCCAAGGGCTTTCTATTGCGCAAATTAGATCTTTAGCTTTTAGCTATCAATGTACGTGTAATTCAACACGACGATTCTTGAATCGACCTTCGTCTGTCTTGTTATCGGCAACGGGTGAGGCTTCACCTTTCCCGACAGCAGTTAACCGTGCAGCACCAATCCCTTTACTCGTAAAATAGTTGTAAACAGTTTGAGCTCGTCGTTCGGATAATTTTTGGTTATAGGCGTCGGTACCAATGGAGTCGGTATGACCTTCAACAGTTACTTTCTTAGAATTGCTCTTTAGTTTAGTAACGTTGCCGTCAAGAATGGCATAGGATTCAGGGCGTAAGCTCGATTTGTCAAAATCGAAATTCACCCCATCTAGAACAACCTTGCTTTCCATGGGTTGGGTAAGACAGGGGGGAATTCTCCAACTATAATACTCACAGTTGGGGCGTTGTGGACCCGATGGATCATCATAGGGGGTTAACATTTGGGCATGGGGCGCATCTTGGATGGCCATTGCCTGACTCGATACCATGGCTACAGCCGCCACTAGTAAAATTACATATAAAGACTTCTTAAACATATTCTCTCCTTGTTACAATTTGGGCTTTATCAATAATCGAGTCGGAAACACTAAAGGGAAATATACAAAAATTTTGAGGACTTGCAAACAACTTTATTGATATAACCGCTAATGCTTTATCTATGCATGTTTGCCGTTATTAAATAAATAACAGCTTTGCTGTCATCCCTGCGGAGGCAGGGATCCAGCGCTTTCAGACAGTTCTGGATTCCCGCCGGAGTTTACCCCTGCCCCTGCCTGCGCAGGGGTAAACTCTGGCAGGGGCGGGAATGACATTTTGAGTTCTAGTTTAGTTTGTACAAAATTTGTACAAACTTATTTGGCAATTTTTCTTAATCTATATTATAGATGGGTCCCGGAGCAAGTCCGGGATGACGTGATTTATATGGAGGGTTGCATGAGGACATTTGCTTTATCGATTCTATTATTATTTTTTATCATTCAGGGCGCCAATGCCGTTCCACCCCAAACGCCTGAATCTCAAAATTCCGATACCAGTGATGCCTTGGATGCTCCCAACAGTATCGAGCCGGTAAAAACCTCTTCAAAAAAAGACAGCTCCGGTGAAGAACTCAAGGGAGGGGTCAAAGAAATTGGCGGTGGGTTTAAACGCGTTGGGCAAGCTTTAGGCAAAGGCATTAAGAAAGGCTTTCTTGCCACCGGCAATCTATTAGACAAAGCTCGTTTATCGATTCAACGGTCTTTTAAATCTAATTCTTCTACTTCAAAGTCTCCTCTCGTTGAAGAAACCGACTTAAGTGATGATCATGGTAAGACAGCTGAAAATTTGATTAGCAGCACCCCAAGCCCTAGCCCTGATGAATAAACTCTGTCATTGCGAGCCCAACGGGCGCGGCAATCCCATCGCTCAAGCAGAAGAGATTGCTTCAGCCTGCTGGCTTCGCAATGACAGAAGTGTGTTGCTTAAGCTCGTATTGACATCGCGTTTTAATAACCTATGGCAAAACTATAAATGACCTGTTTTTGTGGAATGGGCAGGCTCAAAAATTGGTTCAGTTCATCATCATAAAAGGCCCCAATGGCCACACTTCGCAAACCTAAAGCTTGCGTTGTAAGATAAAGCAATTGACCGCGTAGACCTGCTTCTAAATTTAATAATCGATAACCTCGTTCTCCAAATCGATCGAGGCTTGCTTGAAAATTTCCAACCATACTCAAAGTGATGGCGCTCGAGCTTAAAAAAGTTTGTTCTAAATGCAATTGAGCGCACTCTTGGCTAAAATTGCCCTCTTGCAGTAAAATCCATTGTGAGGTTTCAGGGACAAGTTGATAGACACCTGGCACCATTCCCTCCACCTGATGCACAAAACAATAATATTCTAACCATGATTGTGGAGCCCCACCAAAAACCGACCCAAGAAAATCCGCTGCCAAGGGAATTTTTAATGTCTCAACCAACAAGTTGAACTCCTCTTGCGATAGCATTCTTTTGGTATCAAAACTTTGAGCGGATTTGCGTTGCCAGGCTACATCGGCAAATCGCATCTTAATAAAAGGAAAAGAATAGTCTTGAGTTATTGGCTTATTCTGTAAAGGGGGTTTTAGGTCAGCTATATCTAACAAACTTTCTGCATTCATTTTAACAATGTCTTCAAACTTAATGGCTTCTGCACCTAGATTATTATGTGCCCCCAAAAATTCATGAATCGGAGGGATTTCTTCTGGTTTTAAACTAGGATATTTCCACTGTTGCAAATTTTTTCCGATGGAGATGATAGCAAAAGGTTCTTCGGGTAAAAAATTAAGCCCCAATAATTCTTTAATGGTTTGATCGGGGAAATTAGCAATACACCGAACCGAAAACCCCAGGCTTGCTGCTGCCAACATTAAGGCGCCACTGGCATGGCCAATATCTTGCAGAAGATAGCGATAGCCTCGATTTCGATATTTCCAATATTGGCGACACCCAATACCCGTCACAACAGCAATAGCCGTCTGGTTAGCAAGCTCAGGATAACCTGTGGCTTTGGCTATTAATAAACGCAAGTCTTCAGATTGACGTTTTTCTAAGCACTGCTCTAAAAGATTATAATGATAAAGGCCTACCATCTCCGATCCCAACATTACGTAGATTTCTTCGGGGTGAAGATTCCCACAAGAGGGATTGACTCGCAGCGGATACCGCAGCCCTGAATTGGGTATTTCTCGCCATTCTCGAATGCTGAGGCTGTATTTAAAAATTTGACTCAAAGTTGTTAAATCAAGCAAGCTGTGAGTTTCTACATTAACTAAATTAGAAAAAGTTTGGCTTAAAGAAATAAGGGGAGTGGTAGGATGAGGTTCTAACAACAAGAGGGGGCCTTGTTGAAAATGACGAAAGGGGGCGGGTTGCTGATTCCAATCGGGTTGATAAACATTTTCACGCACCGATTGATATGACAGTTTTGTTAATTGATGAAATTCAATTCCGAAAGCCAACATGACCTTGACTTTTCCTCCTTTTCTTTCAATAGCTAAGCGGCATGGATCAGGAAAGAATATTAGAAGTTATTATTGCCCGCAGTGCCGGCACCTGTTTTGGAGTTGAAGCGGCGATTGACCTTGCCGAAACTCACGCCAAGCCTATCCTTGGCCCTATCGTGCATAATCCTAAAATTGTCAATGATCTCAATGAAAAAGGCATCCCCATTTTAGAGCGTTATGAAGAAATTGAAAATCTGGTAGGGCAAAATATTAAAGAAGTGGTTATTACAGCCCATGGTTATCCTAAAGAATTAAAACAACGCTTAACTCGGCAAGGCATTGTTTTTCACGATGCCACCTGCCCAGTTTTGCTAAAATGGGTTTATAAAAAAATCGAAAGTTTTGAAAGCCAAGGTTATCATATTATTTTAATCGGCAACCCTAATCATGCCGAAATCATTGCTAGCCGCAGTTATGGTGACAACATTAGTGTGGTTTATTCTGAGGAAGAGGTCGATAAACTTCCCAATGATTTGGGTAAAACGATTGCCATTTGTCAAACCACCATTACAAAAGAAAAATTCCAAGATCTCATTAATTATATTCGAAGTACCAAATACCCCGACATGAAAGCCGTCGACACCCGTTGTAAGCCCGTTAAAAATCAACAAGAGGCGGTGACTGATCTTGCCCAATGGGTTGATGCCATGTTTATTGTGGGGGGCTATAATTCTTCTAACACCACTAATCTAGCTAAGCTGGCCAGCAAATATTTACCCAATCGCACTTACCATATTGATTCTCCCGATTGTATAAGGCCCGAATGGTTGCAAGACATTATGCATCTTGGCATCGGAGCTGGCACCTCAACGCCCAAATCTCAAATCATTGATGTACAAAAGAGGGTTTCTGAGATTTATCCGGGTCAGGTGGTGTTTAGACAAGAAACCAAAGACGCTGAAGAAGAATTAGTTCCCACCGATTGAAATGTTCGACAATTGAAAAAAGTTTCTTTATACTGCGCATGTCATGCATGGATCCCGGATCCCCGGATCAAAGTCCGGGGCAGGCTTAGTCCGGGATGACGTCATGCCGGACGAGCCTGCCCCGGCCCACGAGCCGGGGGTCCGGCATCCATTCATCGCGAATGATGACAAAAGGAGGATCGTTTATGCTTGCCACTCTTAATAAAATTCAACCTTTGGCCTTGTTATTTTTGCGAGTTGCGGTGGGGGTTATTATGGCCGTCCACGGGTGGTGGAAAATTCAGCATATGGAAGGCGTTGGGCAATTTTTAGCTGGCCTTGGGTTTACCCAGCCCAGCCCCCAATTTCATGTGTACATGGCCATTGCTTGTGAATTCTTAGGTGGGCTTGGAATCTTAGTGGGGTTACTCACTCGAGTCGCCGCCTTGGGCATTGCCAGTGCCATGTCAGTAGCGGTCTTTTTCGTGCATTGGAATAATGGCCTTTTAATGGATAATCCAGCAACCGAGGTCTTTGAAAATGGCTATGAATATCCATTAACAATATTGGCAGTAGCGGTGTTTCTAATCTTTAATGGGGGTGGGCCATTAAGCCTTGATGCTTTGTTATGTAAGTGCAAAAGCAAGTGCCAAAAAGAAGTCAGTACTGAGTTATAAATATCGAATTCTAAACAAAAAAATTTATGCAAACTGCAAACTGCTTTTCTTGACCATCGCGGAAGCGGCGGGGCCCCCATGCGGGCTAGCCGACACGGAAAACCGCGGCCCGCTTGGCGGGAACGCGGAAGGCTTCCGTGCCGGCTAGCCCCATGAGGGTCGCCGCTGGAGCGCCGGTCAAGAAAAGCAGTTTGCAGTTTGCATAAATTTTTTTGTTTAGAATTCAACCTTATTATAGAGATGTCCACTGAGGCCAAGTGGCTAATTGTTTAAGAGTGCGGGCATCGTGCTGGGGGACTAAAATAATTTTAGGATTGGCTTCTTTTAGTTTTCTTAAATGGCTCAATTGATAAACAGTTTGAGGAATATCATTGTCTGAAATAATCCGAGCTAGTTTGCTTTTATAATAAGGAAACCCGTTCTCATCAACTAGCCACGTGGTATCGCCAATAAAAAAATAGCGCCGCTCTGCACTTAAATTAAGAAACATCCCAACCGAGCCTGGGGTGTGCCCAGCCATATTCACCAGCACCACCGAAGCATCGCCAAACAAATCAAGGCTTTGCTCATAGCCTTCATAAGCCTTATTCTGGAATGTCATGATTTCCCATTTAAAATCAGGGTGGGAAAAGGCCGAAGCTAAAATCCCATGAAGCTTAGAATCGCCTTCTTTTAAATACCAATCATGTTCCGCTGCCAAAACCTTGATGGGCAGTTGAACAAAATCGCTGAGGCCGCTTGTATGATCCCAGTGTACATGAGACAAAATGAAAAATTTAATTTTTTGCAAAATATCAGGGGATTTTTCTAATTGAGATTTAGCAGAATGAGTTGAAGTGAATTTTAGAAATACCCCTACATACCAGGGCAAGCGGTTTAGTTGAACATCCATTTGCGAGCCCAGCCCTGCATCAAATAAAAAAGCCCCTTTAGGATGATCCACGACCACAACCGGATGTTCGAGTTTTATGGATTGCCACCATGAACCACCAACCCGCGCAAAACCTTCGGGGACTTCTGAATAGCCCGTATCTAAGATCGAAAAACGCAATCTACTTTTCTTAATGCCACTGGTTTCTAAAATAGGGTGGTCAAATTCTAGGGCAGGAATACGGCTAGCCTTGAGGAGCCAAATATAAAAACTTGCCCCACTCAAGAGTAAGAAACTAAGCAAATAAAGAAAAAATCGTTTCATTTAGACCTCTTGTAGAACCGTAGCGAGCGACCCAAGGACAAGGCGGGGCGGGGCCCCAAAACCGCAGCGTATATGAAAATACGTGAGGATTTTGGGGTGACCCAACGAAGTCATTGGGTCGCGTAGTAGGTTATGCAAGAGGTCTATTTTTCAACGGGCAAACCAGCTTCGCACCAGGCACTAAAACCACCCACAACATTATTCAAATTTTCATAGCCCAAAGCTTGCAAATATTCACAGGCTGCTTGTGAGCGGCTACCTTTTTGGCAACCAATGAGCAGCTTTTTTTCTTTGGGAAAAGATTCTGCCACCGCAAGTTTGAATTTTTCTAGCACAGGGACCATACTGCCAAGGTTCATTTCAAAAGCCGGAATATTGATAGCCCCTGGCACATGGCCACGGGCAAATTCAACAGCCGTACGCACATCAATATAAATAATTTCATTATCTTCCATCAGATTTTTTTCGCTCTCCTGAACCGTAATTTGACATACACTCATAACTCTTCCTCCAGTTTAATAAATGGAAAATCTTGTTCTTCCCAGGGATTCTGTACCGTAATTTTTTCTTGTTCAATCCTTTTTTTGAAATTAAGCGCGAAGCCCTGCCATTTTGAAATATTGATATTAAAAAAGACTATTTCATTAAGATTGTTTAGCTTATGAAAACCTGCTGTGGTTAAAGAAGAAAAGTCTTTTAATTGGTCTTGCCTTAATTTTAACAAGCCCGCTGCATAAAGAATGACGGCTTGTAAAAGTAATTTTTCCTCATTTTTTGATTTTACCCAAAGCCCTTCCCACACCTCATGGGCTTCCCAAAAATAACCATGATTAAAAAGGTCAACGCCAAAACGAAATTGTTCATCTTGTTCTGATGGCTTGCTGACCATCATTGGGTGAGGTAATTCTGCCGGCACATACCGATAGGCAGGGAAGGGGAATTGACTATAGCGTTGCAACTTAATCTCTTAAATACTTATGGCGACGTTGATAAGTTGTTGTCGTAGTAGAAGAATCTTTTTTGGGTTTCTTTTTCTTCTTCATGGAATCTTCAACCATCGAATGACTTGCCCACGCATTGGGTTCAGCAGCATGCTCAGGGTCTTCAGGGTAGGGATAGCCCATCTTAACCGGCATGCGACGAATGATGGTGGGTTTAATAAAGACCATAAGCTCAACATCTTTATCTTTGCGAAGTTTCTGTCTAAATAAACCACCTAGGAGAGGGATTCTAGAAAGATAAGGAACTGATTTTTTCCCTTTTTGTTTTTGCAATTGCAATAAACCACCGATAACTGTGGTTTCTCCATCGCGCACCAAAACCGTAGTGCTGGCTTGATTGTCGATAATGATGGGAATACCATCGACCAAACGGGAAAAATCAGCCAGCGAAGTGGTTGCCGAAATCGTCAATTTAACTTGGTTATCAATGGAAATTTGGGGAGTAACTTGCAATTCAACTCCGGTTTTGATTTCTTTTAACTCACCGGCCTGACCTGCCGTGCTCCCCAAGGTTTTAATTAATAGCGTTTCACCACTACGAATATTGGCGGCCTTACCATTACTGGTTACAATCGATGGCTTTGATACAATGCGAATGTCGCCAGCTTGTTCAGCGGCGGTTAACTGCATATCGACTTGAAAATTGGCAAAACGGCCTAAAAGCAAGCCAATCCCGCTGGTAGCGGACGAGGCGGGCAAATTGACATTAAGCCCAGTTCCTGAATCGGTCTTACCAATGCTCGTTCCTAAACCCGTGGTCTGAACTTTATCTCCAAATCCCGTATTGCCAGCCCCCCACTGAATACCAATGTCGCGTAGAAAGTCGGTATTAACTTGCACAATCTTGGCTTGAATAAGCACTTGGGCATCTTGGATATCAATCACCTGAATCATTTGTTTAACCACTTCAACGCTGATGGGAATGTCTTTAATGGTAATGGTATTGGTACGATCGTCTGAAATGACTTTGCCTTTTTGGCTCAACAGTTCTTTAACTGGCGCCACCAGTTCTTTGGCCGTAGCATATTTAAGGCGAACCGTTGAGGTAAGCAAATCTTCATCGGTTTTAAATTCTTCTGCGCGACCCACTCGCACAATGTTACCTTCGACCACATAATCTAAACCATTGGTTCGCAAAATTACCCCAATAGCATCTAACAAATCAATACTACTTAAATTGACCGTAACCGTACCCCCAGCCATTTCTTCAGGGATGAGCATGTTAATATCTGCAGCCTTGGCAATAAAACGTAAAGTTTCTTTGAGGTCAGCTGCTTTAAAGGCAAGATTATACTTGCCTTGACGATGCGATACATAATGCCTGTCGTTAATTTGGTAAGAACCAACATTGCCGGTATTAAGCTGGCCTAAAGTTTGGCTAAAGGAACTTGCTGGAAGCCATAACAAAATAGCCATCAAAAAAAGACGAATCCAATGTTTCATAAGGGACCCTTTTTAGATTTAAAGACCGGACAATTTTAGTTCGAAGGTAAGATTACCTTGTTTTAAAACAACGATTCCATCGCGAATATCTTCGACATCGTAACCCGCTAACTTTTCCCCCTTGCTGATGATTTGACCATTAACCAAGGCCCAGGATTGGGCTTCGCCTTTAATGGTGCCACTCAAAATCAGATCTTGAATTGAAATGTCATTAAGAGTTTGAACGCCGGGGACAAAGGGATTTTTAGAGGTATTGTCACCGGTTTGTTCTTTTTGGTATTTTTTGAGTGCTTCTAGGTTGAGATCGGAAAGGGGTTGAGCCATCACTGTGGTAGAAAATAGAAAAAAGCCAAGCAACCCGTAAAACATTACTTTCATTTTACACCATCCTTTCTAGGATTAGAGGTAGGGGCAGGATTAGTAGGAGTAAGTTCCACCGCCTTTTGGCCAGGCACTGGCACGTAAAGAATTCCCCCTAATTTCATATTGAGTCGCCCCGTTTTATCACTAGCGGTTTCGATATTAAGGTTGTTGAAGGCAATGAGCATAGGTAATTGTGGAATTCGGCTAATGTATTCCACAATTCCTAAATAACCTCCAATAATATTGATACTAAAAGTAAACTCACTGAAGTCGTTCTTAACTGCCTCATTGCCTAAGGTGATACCATCGAGCTGATTTGTTTTCAACATATCTCGACTCACTAATTTTTGATTAAGGTCGGTTAATAAAGTTTCTTTGTATTTGGGTGGGTTTGAAAAATGGGAGGCTGCTTTTTCTAAAAAAGTATCTTTTTCTTCTTGGAGGGGAGTTGTGGGAGTGGTGGGAACATTAAGCGGAGAAGATTCGAGTTGCATAAAGGCTTCATAATTAGGACGAATTTTTTCTAATTCAATTTTAGCATCACGATTCAATAAACCCTGCGGGCTATAAAAAAACCGAAAAAAAGCGACGACAATCCCTACCATCACTGCACCAAACATGACCTTTTCTCGCAGTGAAGGGGCTTGATTGAGATTAACTTTTTTCGGCATAGCTTAACTTCCTTCCTTAGGGCTTTTCAAAATCACGGTGAGCTTGAAGGCCAACAAAGAAGCCACTTCTGAATCGGCTTTACTCGTAGAAGGATTACCAATGGTTTGAACCATCGATAATAATTTTAATTGCCCAATAAACTTGGGCACCGTTTCGGGGCGAAAACATCGGCCCTCAATTAAAAACTTACCGCCTTCGGCTGAAGTAATTTTAGTAAGCCACAAACCATCGGGCAAGGCCTTCGAAAGGTCTAAAAGAAACGCCGACCAATTGGTTGACCCCCGCATTGCGTTAGCAACATATTCTTGCGCCGTAAAAGAAGCTCGTTTGGGTTTTTTTCTTAATAATTCTTCTTGGCTCTTCTGAATACGTTCGATCTCAGCCTGCATAAAGGCTGCCTTTTTTACGTAATAACGATGCAGTTGTTTTTGCCCCAAGATAATAGCCACAGCCAACAAAACCATCCCTATGATGATATTGATGAGATGTTTATAAGATAAACCTTTTGTTTCCTTGACCAGGAAATTAATTCGATCAACCATAAATCACTTCTAATAACTTGAATTTTAGGGGACCTCTAAAAAGGGTCCAGATGCAAGGCGCACGCAAAGACGCGACCGGAGCGTATATGGAAATACGTGAGGATCGCGGCTTTGCGGGCAACGCCGCAGATGGGCCCTTTTTAGAGGTCCCCTTAAACCGGTGTAATCGACAAAGCTAAGGGCACCGTATATTTGATTAACTCTTGCTTATGCAACAAAGGATCAAAAGCAAACTGTGTTTCATAAAGTTTATCGATTTTTTCAACCGTAATTCCTAAAGTGCGCCCCAGAAATTCTTCAAACCCTGGGCTTTCGGCCAATTTGCCGGATAGAACAACGCGGTCAACTCGGTCCCGTTTAAAAATCATGCAAAAAGAATCAATGCTTTTTTGGATATTGAGCGAAGTTTGCAGCATGGCATCGGCATCAGGAAATTCTGTGCGATCTCCTAAGCCTAGTAATTCGGGATTGTCTAACAATCGCGAAAATAAAAACTTGCCGTTAGACACCACCACAAAGATAGAGCTAGCCTCCCCAAAGTGGGCAATGGCATTGATACCAGGATCATCTGGATAAAGCCTGTCAAACCATGCCGCCACCGAAACCGAGGAAGGCTCTAAAACATCAAGCCTAAGATTGAGACTTTTGAACAATTCAACTTCTTGTTTAATAACCGAGTTGGGAATCCCATAGATCACCAACTCTTGTTTAGGAATTACCCCTTGGCTTTTACCTAAAATACTATAACGAATCTCATAATCTTCAACCTGTCCTTCAACCTGATCTTTAAGGTTAAATTTAGCAGCGCTTACTAAATCATTTTCAGGCATGGGGGGTAATTCCATGCGTCGAATGCGTAGACCTGTATTTTCTAAATTGGTAGCCACCCTCCGTTTAATGAGATGATTCTTTTCTAAAAAATTTTTAAAACTTAAGTCTTTTTCGGGTTTGTCAGGATCTGCCAAATGAAACTCACCGATAAAATCAATTGTGAGGGAATTTTTTTGAGCGGTGGTTTTTGCAACACGAAAGACAGAACCGTCTTTCTCAATCCCAATACCTATACTCTTTTTCGCTTTATCGAATATATCAAGTAATACCATTATAGATTCTTTAATTCCTCGATGTGTGCTTGTATTGCGCTTTTAACTTCGCTACTCACCGATTCACCATGTTGAATAAAATTTTCGAATTGCACAATGGCCTCTTTGCTGTTGCCTTGAGTTTCAAGTAAAGCCCCATAATTAAAATAGGCATCGGGGTATTCTGGCTTGAGAGTAATCGCTTTAATAAAAGATTCGCCGGCCTCTTTAAAGCTATTCTGCTTGGTGTAAACCACCCCCATATTATTAAAGCACTCCGCACAACTGGCATTTTTTTCAATAGCGAGTTGATAATATTTAAGGGCTTCATTCATATTATCTTGCTGACGATAAACCATCCCCAGATTATTTAAAACTTCGCTGTTATTAGGGTCGATCAATAAGGCTTCTTGAAAGAGCTTGAGGGCATGTTCGAGCTGACCAATTTCAAACGATTTTTTTCCTTTTTGAATGATGTTGGCCAAATTTTTATTTCCATCTGTATTGGGCGCCAAACCTTGCAGTTGCTCTGGCACTTTATTTTTAAATCTAGCAGCTAGAAATGGGAATAGCTGGGTGTAAATAATATAAAAAACACCGATTAATACGACCCCTACCAGAATCAAAATACGTACCAGGCTAGCCCCTGATTTTTTACTAGGCAAAGGAATTTGTGGCCCAGGATTGGCCCCGGGGTTAGAGTTGGCATTTGGGTTGTTAAGTTCTGCTTTTTTTAAAGCATCATTAATGATAGACACTACTTAGTCTCCTTTTCCAAAAGGGTCGTTGAATATTATTGGCCTTTAGCTCTTGATAAGCAGCCTTCACTATTTTTTTGTTTACCTGTCTTAAACCTTTTGCATAAAGGGCCAATAAAATCCGATCACAAAGAAGGTTAATCATGCGCGGAAAGCCATGCGAGTATTTAAAAATACTTTTTAAGGTTTTTTCGTCGAACAGCACTTTCCCCAAACCGTTGGCCTTAGCTAAACGATGTAAAATATAATGGTTACTATCGGACTCGGTTAAAGCTGATAAAGAAACCCGAATCACCACCCGTTGATTGAGCTGTAAGAGGCGAGGGGAGGCCAGCTTTTCAACAAGTTCAGGTTGCCCCACCAAAAGAATTTGTAAAACTTTATGTTTGGTTGTTTCTAAATTAGAGAGGAGGCGAAGGGTTTCAAGGCTTTCAATCGAAAGATTTTGGGCTTCATCTACAATAATGAGATTGTTAAGACCTGCCTCCATACTTTCTAAAAGAAATTGATTGAGCACATCCATCAATTCTTTAAGCGACCCTTGATTAGCTAAACCAAAATCTTGATTGATCGCCTTTAATACATCGATGGGATCAAAAATGGGATTCATTAAGAAACAGGTGTTCGTGGTATTCGATAATTTTTCTAAAATGCTGCGACAAAGGGTTGTTTTGCCTGTGCCCACAGGCCCCGTTAAAACCATGATGCCGGCCTTAGATTCAATACCATAGAGGAGGCTGTCTAGCGCAGGCTCGTGAATAGAAGATTCAAATAAATAATTGGGATCCGCGGTGATATTGAAAGGCTTTTCGGCTAACCCGAAAAATTCAATGTACATAAAGATGGATCTCGTTTTTGGAACACAGGCAACTTGTGAAGGATAATGTTATAACGAAAGGTAATATATTGAATCTTCAAGACAATCAACTATTTTTATGTGGGGCCTATCTCCTTCGTTAAGGGAGGGTAACGGCACCTGTACCTTTGATGACCCCAATATTTTTTGGCGTAGAACCCGTGTTGTTCACACTCATGGTCAAATCGACTGCCAAGGTAGGAAGGCCTCGGGTATTAAATTCCACTTGATAGCTTGCAGAACCGAGTGAAGTGTTTTTAAAATTTTTTGTCATATCGATAATCATGGGTGCACCGGTAGCAGGGTTTGTAATAGGGTTGCCTGGTGCACCAACATAAACTTCATAACTCGTGGCTGTGATAGCACGAAACCCGTGGACTTGTTTGGTCGTCATGGCACGGCTCTGAGCGAAACGAATATCGGAAGCGATTTTTCGACGGGCCAATTCCACCGACACTTGATTGGTATCATACATCGCAATGAGGGCCATGGAGGTTAAGGCCACCACAGTCATCATTGCGATCATTTCAATCAACGTAAAACCACGGTTGTTGTTTCGTGCTTTCATAAACCACGTACCTTATGGACCAATCGTGACTAACATCACCAAGTCTTGAAAATCAGCGGCTGGGCTATTGGCATTGTAGGTCATATTGACCCCCAACTCCCACAACAAGATGACTTGGTTTGAGGCAAGCACAAGCTTTCCACTGGCATTGAGATAAGGCTGGAGGAAAGCCAAAACGGGTTTTTGCCCACCAAAGCCAGCCAGCGCCGGTGCTTGGTCACCATTGACCAAAGTTTTAACTTGGGCCGATTGGGTTGAAAGATAACTTTGATTATAACAACCGCTCTTCCAAGCATTTGCTTTAAAAGAATAGGTGGTGGATTCAGTTGGGGTGGTTTGGAAGGTTTCCCCACCATCGAGGTCGGCCCCTCCCCACAGAGTAATATAATTACTCCATCCACCCGTTGCGGGTTTCTTTTTATACCAAGCCTTGACGTAAATTTCAGGGCCACTGGCACCACAGGTGATAGCCGAACCCAAGATATCAAGCTTGAATAGCTTATTAGCTGTGACCTCGATCTCTCCCTGCTTAGGTATTGTAAAAATCGGAGTCGGTGCAACTACAGGGGTTGGATCTACGAAAGTATCGGTAATCGAAGATCCATCCTTATAGTAGGCAGTCATCGTATAGGTACGTGCCCCGAGGATAGGATTGGTATTAAATTGGATCTGGTTGATGGGTATTACACCAGGGCCATTGAGAGACGGAGTGTAATCTTTGTGATCAATGATCGTATCATTAACCGCACCACCAATCGGATTATCGACCGCTGCATCATATTCTGGGCCCGGCACACCTTGTCCCGTGATAAAATATTGGATGATCTTATCACCCACGTCGATATTCCACTGTACCTTTAATTTGTCGATGATGACTGTAGGCATGGGGTTGCAAATAGCATCCCACTTGACATCGATGAGTTTGTCACCCACCGAATGGGCATTAGACAGATTCCACTTCAAACAATCCTTGGCAAAGGGTGTTTGCACACTATGCGCCACCACCGCATCACCAAAATGACCAGTGGAAATCACGGTTTTTTTATCCGGATCGGTGACGATATCAAAGGTGCCGCCATTTAAGGTTTTACCTGTCACCACGGGACTGGTTCCATCGGTTTTCAAGGTCTTTAAGGCATATTCAAGACCCGCCGCCGATAGATGTTCGGCCCGCATTTGAGCATATTGATCTAACTTGGTGTTTTCTTGAACTGACCGATAAGTCAGCTCGGTTGTTGCCATTAAGGCAAAGGCCGACAAGGCAATTGCTGTCATCAAGGCAGCAATCCCTCGGTCGTGTTTTTTATTTTTTAGTTTCGCTTCCATAACTTCCTCCGTTCGCCATAGGCGAACTTTAATTATTGAAATCCTGTATAAATAAAACCTCTGGGGAAAATTGAGGTCTTTAAAGTGATAACATTCTTATTGTCTTCGGCCTGAACCACCAAGGTGACTTCGATGCGGCGAAGATTATTGATATTGGTGGTTTCGATATTATTGGCATCGTAATATTTAAAAGCGATGGATTGCCCATTGGGAACCAAGACATCGTTGTTTCGTAAAACCGATGCCCATCCTTGATAATTCCCCATCTGCAAATGGGTCTCCACGTTGGCAGCATCCATATAGCCAAAATTATTGACGTTCATATTTACAATGTCGACGGTTTCGAGATACATGAGTTCACCGTAAATTTGTTGCATGGCATAGCGGGCCTTTTCTGCCGCTTCGTTCCTGCTCTTCACCAGACTAAAGGTCTCCGCCCCCGCACTAAAAAACGCGGCCAAACTAATGGCTAAAATACCCAACAACACAGAACCCAAAATAGCTTCGATCAACGTAAAGCCGTGTTGTTTTTTGACCCATTGATATTTAAAACACTTCATCATAACTCAACCTAATATTGACCTACGATGGCATTATAGGTGATCGTTTGACCGGTTCCCCATGAAACGGTCACATCAATTCGCTTCAAACCACTACCCGGGCTAGAACTGGTTAAATCGCTACCTGAAACTTCATAAACATTAACGGATTTAGCAAAAGTTATATTGCCGATGGTGACGTTGGAAGGAGAGGGGTATTTTGCATTGTTGATTTGAGCGTAACCCACGTTATTTTTGTCATTGAGCACAATCTCTAATTGTTCATTGGCAAGGTTACTGGCAGTAACAATAAATTCGCTATCCACTGCGTTACGGGTATATTCGTAAAAATTACCTAAAAAGCCCGTAATCCCAATCGAGAGAATAAGAATCGCTAATATTCCCTCAACTAGGCTCATGCCACGTTGATTTTTCCATCCACTTTCCATACCCGCACCCATCTTTTGCAGTGGTCATGTGACCCATCTTAAATGATGGGTCACCGAACACCGGCATCAATAACCTACTAACTAATGTGCCTCTAACAACCTGCCGTACAAATAAACGAACCTGCGGAGTTAGCCGTAGGTGGCGTATACGTATAGGTTGCAGTACCATTATAGACATAGGTGGTTGCATTGGTTTTCACCCAAGCGGCATCCGACACACCTTGATCCAATACCGTCAAGAAACAACGAGCAGCCGCTGAGCATGCAGCAGCATTGGCTACAGCGGGTGAAAGATCTGCGATCGCTGTTGAAGTACTATTGATCAAAGCATTAGACCGATAGGTGGCCAAACCACCATTCACCGCACCTGCCACACCTTCACGAGCCGAAGTACGCGCACTGGTCGTAACATCATAGAATGAAGGCAAAGCCGATACGGCCAAGATACCAAGCACGACGATGACGAGGATTAACTCGATGAGAGTAAACCCCAATTGTTTTTTCATTTTACGTTTCATTTTCCTCCCTCCATATTAACAACCTTCGCAAGAGCCATGCGACCCACCTTAAACGGCGGGCCGCACAACCTTGCAATATTTTGACCTACTATCCTTAACAACCTGCCGTACAAATAAACGAACCTGCGGAGTTAGCCGTAGGTGCAGTATAAGTATAGGTTGACGCACCGTTATATACATAGGTGGTCGCATTGGTTTTTACCCAACGGTTATCGGACACACCTTGATCCAACACCGTCAAGAAACAACGAGCCGCAGCAGAACAGGCAGCCGCGTTGGCAACCGCAGGCGACATGTCTGCAATGGCGGTCGAAGTACCATTGATCAAGGCATTAGACCGATAGGTGGCCAACCCACCATTCACCGCACCTGCCACACCTTCGCGAGCTGAGTTACGCGCACTAGTCGTAACATCATAGAATGAAGGTAGAGCCGACACGGCTAAGATACCAAGCACAACGATAACGAGGATTAACTCGATAAGAGTAAACCCTAATTGTTTTTTCTTCTTCATTTTCTTCTTCATTTTCTTCCCTTTTTTTAATAGACCCCTGTTTCAGGAACACTCAAAAAAGCGCCCCCAGTTTATTCTCTTTTGAATTGTGAAATTCAAAAGAGCTTTTGTTTTGCTAAAGAGTTTTTAAATAGTTGGGGTTTAAACCCCCGTAAAATTTCAGTTTCCTCACACCTCCTTTTTAAGCTTTATCCATAACCACTTTCGATAAATTCCACATGGGCATAGCCACCGCGAGTAGCATAACTGTAACCATGCCAAAGATAGAGCAAAGCAAGATAGGCTCAATCATGGTTGTCAAATTTTTAGTAAGATGCTTCACTTCCAAATCATAATGGTTAGCCACGGCATCGAGCATTTCATCAAGACTGCCGGTCTTTTCGCCAATGGCCGTTGTTTCAATGATGATGGGTGAGAAGTATTGCCCATCGCGCATGATTTCTGAGATGCTGGTGCCTCGTTCAATGCCTGCTTTGATGGTGCTAATTTCTTGCACAAAGGCTTTATTCGAAATAACCTCCATCATAATTTCAAAGCAACGGGGTAACGACATGCCACTCTTGTAAAGTGAAGATAAAAGATGGCCAAATTGGGCCATGGTCACTTTTAAAGTTAGAACACCAAAAATAGGGATCTTAAAAGCCAGGGCATCAATGACTAAACGCCCCCGATAAGTAGAATAATATTTTTTATATCCAATAACGGCCGCTGCAACCAGAGCCAAAATGAGCCACCAAAAAGTGGAGAAAAAGTCGCTGATGCCAATAAGAAGTCGGGTTGCCCCGGGCAACTCGCCGCCAAACTTGTCGTAAAATTCTCCGAATTTGGGAATAACGAATGTCAGCAAAACATACAAAGCAACGAGCATAACCCCCACCACGATTTTAGGATAAAGGGTTGCTGATTTAATATTTGTTTTTACCTCAACCTGTTTTTCTAAAACGATGGTGAGCTCCAATAAGACTTGCTCTAAAATACCGGCTTCTTCACCGGCCGAAAGCATGGCCGTATAAAGGGAGTCAAAGATTTTAGGATGCTTTGAAAACGCCCTCCCAATCGAGGTCCCCGAGTTAATATCAACTTTGATAGCATTGAGGGCTTCTTTTAATTTAGGATTCTGACATTGTTTAGACAGAGTTGTTAAAATGATCTCCATACTGAGACCCGCTTTAAAAAGCGTGTAGAACTGGCGGGTAAAAACAATCAGCTCTTCTGACTTCACCGTTTGCAGCATGTTATTGATGCGGTTAAAACTCAAATTGGCAAGGCTAAAGCTACCCGATTTCATTTCTTCAATCGAGACGGGGGTAAGACCTTGATTAACCAGCGATGACTCTAGCTCTTTAAACTCATAGCCATCCACTTCGCCTTCAACCAAGACGCCTTTCAAATCACGAGCACGGTAAGCGAGCGTAACCATTATTCTGCCTCCGTTACTTTAATAACTTCTTCTAGCGTAACTACACCCTGCAAAATTTTTTCAATGCCATCTTCTTTCATGCTGCGATATTCACCGGTACTTTTAATGTAAGCCATGATCTCTTCTTCTTTGGCGTTTTGTTCGATGATCGTTTTCATTTTGTCTTTAACCGGGACAATTTCAAACAAGCCAATCCTGCCGGCAAAACCCGTATTGCGGCATTTAGGGCAACCCGCTCCTTTATAAACCACTGCATCTTCAGGCATCCCCAAATAACGCAGCATCTGGGGATCGGCTGGGGTGGGAGTGCGACAGTCTTGGCAAATTCTACGAATTAAACGTTGCGCCATGACACCTAAAAGAGAACTTGAAAGTAGAAAGGGGGCGACACCCAAATTGATGAGCCTAGGAATGGCACCCACCGCCGTATTCGTGTGCAAGGTTGAAAAAACTAAATGCCCCGTCATAGCGGCACGTAAGGCCATGTCGGCAGTTTCTCCATCGCGGATTTCTCCGATCATGATGACATCGGGATCTTGGCGCAAAATACTTCGCAAAGCTGAAGCAAAGGTCATGCCCGCTTTGGGATTTACTTGGGCTTGATTAACCCCACCAATTTCACTCTCAATCGGGTCTTCAACAGAAACAATGTTTCGATCAATCGAATTAACCCTCTGCAAGGCAGCATACAAGGTGGTACTTTTCCCTGAACCGGTGGGCCCGGTTACTAAGATAATCCCAAAGGGTTGAGTAATAACTTGAGAAAAAACTTTTAAATCCCTGGATGAAAAACCCAAGTGTTCCAATTTCATTAAATTGTCTTTGCGCAATAAACGAATGACAATTTTTTCGCCAAACGCGGTGGGGTAGCTCGAGGTTCGCATATCAATAAAATTTCCAGAAATCTTGAGTTGCGCCCTTCCATCTTGCGGGGCACGGCGTTCAGCAATATTCATCCCAGAAAGTATTTTGATACGGCTTGTTACCGGCAATAACATACGCCGAGGTAGGATTTGCCGTTCTTCGAGCCTACCATCCACGCGCAATCGCACGCGCACATAATCCCGTTGTGGCTCCACATGAATATCGCTGGCCTTCTCGCGATAGGCCTGAAGAAAAATAGAATTGACTGCTGATACCGCGCCCACCGAAGAAGCCATCTCTTGCACCTTTTCGGTGTTTTCATCTTGGTTTTCATCGGTCTCTTTAATCACTTCAACTTCGTCGATGTCGATTTCGCGCAAATCTTGTTTGCGATAGTGCTCCCGCATGGCGTTTAGCACTTCTTCTTTGGGGGCTAGCACCACTTCTAATTCACAATGCAGCGTGTTTGAAATTTCATCTAAGGAATAAAGGCTCAAAGGATCGGCCAGCGCCAATTGGATTTTATTTTCACGTTTGGCCAGGGGCAACATGGAATAGCGATACGCCAAGGTATAGGGGATCAAACGCACCAAATTAGTATCGATGGATAAACCTTTAATGGATTGTAAGGGAATATTGAGGCGGCCCGAAAGAAAATTGGTGATTTGGTCTTCACCCACGAAACCTTTTTTTAGGAGAATGTTGCCAATATTGCCACCCATACTGTCTTGGGTGACCCGGGCCACGGCGAGCTGATCAGAGGTGATTAAACCCGACTGAACCATCTCTTCGCCTAAGTGCTTTAAAAAATCTTGGCAATTTGTAGACGCTTTCACGAGTAAACCCCAACTATATATACTCGCCTCAGACGGCGAATTTTTGCCCCTTTAGCAAATTTAATCTTAGCCGAATCAGTACATAATGGGAATAGAAAAATAGTTTTTTTAAAAAAATTACCCACCCCATTTTTTAATCAATATTTATGCCAACTTATGTAAAAATTAATTTTTAAATTTTAGTTTGTTTTTTCAATGAATTGTACGTAAAATGTATGGAAAAGGGGCCTTATGCCAAGTGAATTAACCCTCGATTATTTGTTAAAAAAGATGGTGGAAAAGGGTGCCAGTGACCTGCATATTTCGGCTTTTTCGCCACCCCGTTATCGCATTGATGGGCAATTAAACCCCCTGGATGACGCCGTGATTACCCCTGAGATGGCCATTAAACTTTGCACCGAAAAATTGAACGAAGCTCAAATTAAGAAACTTAACGAACATAAAGAACTAGACTATTCTTTTGGCGTGGCGGGGTTGTCGCGTTTTAGGGTTAACTGTTATTTTGATAAATACACCATGTCAGGTGCCTTTCGTGCCTTGCCCGAAAAAATCCCCACGCCGGAGCAGTTAGGCCTACCTGAAAAATTATCTGAGATTATCCACAAACCCAATGGCCTAGTTTTAGTCACTGGCGCAACGGGTTCAGGCAAATCTACAACTATCGCGAGTCTCATGGATCAAATTAATGCCCTCCGTAAAGAACACATGATCACCGTCGAAGATCCTATTGAATATATCTTTGAACATAAAAAATGTCTGATTCACCAACGCGAAGTAGGGGAACACACTTTGAGTTTTGCCAATGGCTTAAAATATTTGTTGCGCCAAGATCCCGACATTGTGCTCATCGGTGAAATGCGCGATTTAGAAACGGTTCGAACCGCTATTACCGTAGCCGAGACCGGCCACTTGGTCTTTGCCACCTTGCATACCAACACCGCTGTGCAAACCATCGACCGTATCATCGACGTGTTTCCACCCAATCAACAGCCACAAGTGCGTAGCCAATTAGGGTTTATCCTCGAAGCGGTGCTCTCTCAACACTTATTGCCCAAAATTGGCGGCGGGCGTTGTTTAGCCATTGAAATGTTATTTCCCAATCACGGAATCCGAAATTTAATTCGCGAAGGCAAAACTCATCAAATCTATGCCTTAATGCAATCGGGGCAAACCGAAAGTGGAATGATTACCATGAATCAAGCACTTATCGCGCTAGCAGCCAAGGGCATCGTAGAAATGACCGTGGCAAGAGAATACAGCCCCGATGTGGGTGAGTTTGATAATCTTTGGAAAAAGACCCGCCGGCCTACGGGCATGAACACTCAATCCCACGCCGCCAACCTGGCCAATCCCAACGCCCATCGCGCCTAATAATATAAAACACTGTCATTCTGAACCCAGCAGGGTGAAGAATCTTCCACTTTATTCTTCAATCATTTGCAAATTATCGTACCTAAAAAGTTTTAGTGAAGTCGGCAGAAGCTTCCAGGGGTCCGTGTCGCCTGGGGGTTACGGCCCCCAGGCGCACTCAAAGTCTCAGCTTTCACGGCTTTATAGCCATAGAGGTGAAAGCTGGAGTTTATCCCGAGCAACAGCGAGGGGACAAACCCCTTCCAGCTTCAGCCGACTTCACTAAAACTTTTTATATCTCTGCAAATATTTGGGATTATATAAAAAGCGAGCGAGGTGACTTTGCCGTGGACTTAGCTTTGCTGACCCATCGCGGAAGCGGCGGGGCCCCCAATGCAAGTTAGCCGTCATGGAAAGCCGAGGCTCCCGCCTTTGGCGGGAGAACGCGGAAGGATTCCGTGACGGCTAACTCCATTAGGGTCGCCGCTGCAGCGCCGGGTCAGCAAAGCTAAGTCCACGGCAAAGTCACCTCGCTCGCTTTTTAGGTACAACAATTTGCCACGTATTTGCGCTGATAAAATTTTCTTTACTTTAATGCCATGCATGATTTTATGCGCGCATGACGATTTTATGGAAACCTAGTGAGGCGATGATTAAAAATGCCAATATCACTCGCTTCATGCAAAGGCATGGCATTAAGAGTTACTCGGCGTTGCTTGATAAAAGTGTGCAAGACATCGGTTGGTTTTGGGATCAAGCCTTACGTGATTTAGGAATTGCTTGGTATGAGCCTTATCAAAAAGTTTACGATGATTCTAAGGGGCTGGCTTGGACAAAATGGTTCTTGGGGGGCAAAACCAATATTGTCTTGAACTGCATTGATCGTTATCAAGAGTTTGAAGAGCTGCAAAATAAAATTGCTTTTATTTGGGAAGGGGAGTGTGGGGCTGTTAAAAAAATTACTTACCAACAGTTGCACGAAGAAGTTCAAGGCTTAAGTCTTGCCTTAAAAGAATTGGGCATTAAAAAAGGGGATGCGGTTTGTTTATATATGCCCATGGTCCCCGAAATGGTTTTTGCTTTTTTTGCCATTTTAAAAATAGGCGCCGTGGTTGTGCCTGTTTTTTCTGGCTTTGGCCCGCAACCCTTAGCAGTACGGCTAGAGCATGCCGAGGTGAAACTAGTTTTCACTGCTGACGGCGGTTTGCGCCGCGGCAAAAATATTCTCATCAAAGAAGCCTGTGATGAGGCTTTAAAATTAACCCCTCAAGTCAAGCATGTGATTGTGGTCAAAAGATTATTTCGCGAAGACACGCCTTGGCAAAAGGGTAGAGACCTCGACTACGAAACCCTGGTGGCAAAACACCGTGGGCAAACTTGCCCCACTGAAAAAATGGCTGCCGAAGATCCGAGTTTGGTTATTTATACCTCAGGTACCACCGGTAAGCCCAAGGGCTGTGTGCACACTCATGCGGGAGCATTGGCTCAAGTCGTTAAAGAAGTAGGTTATAATTTTGATACCAAACCCGAAGATGTTTTCTTTTGGCTCAGCGATATTGGCTGGATGATGGGCCCATGGGAAATGATTGGTACACTTGCATTAGGCAGCAGCTTTGTCATTTATGAAGGGGCACCCGATTGGCCCAAGGCCAGCCGTTTATGGGAAATGGTGGAGCGGCACCAGGTTACGATTTTAGGGATTTCACCCACCGCCATTCGGGTTTTAAAAAAGGCCGGCGACGAATGGGTAAGCCCTTATGCGTTTAAACATTTACGTATTTTGGGTTCAACGGGCGAGCCTTGGGACCCTGAATCTTACGAATGGTTTTACAAAAAAGTGGGCCACGAGCGTTGCCCCATCATTAACATTTCAGGTGGCACCGAAATCATTGGTTGTCTGTTAGCACCATTGCCCATCGCACCCATTAAAGGCGTTTCGCTCCAAGGCCCCAGCTTAGGGATGGATGTTGACGTGTGGAGTGAAGAGGGGAAATCATTACGGGGAGAAGTGGGTTACCTGGTATGCAAAAAACCAAGCCCCTCTATGACCAAAGGTTTTTTAAAAGACCCCGAACGCTATTTAGAAACTTATTTTTCACAATGGCCCAACATTTGGAATCATGGCGATTGGGCCTATGTTGATGAAGAGGGCTTTTGGTTTTTGCGCGGCCGCGCTGATGATACTATTAAGGTGTCCGGTCGCCGTACCGGCCCCGCCGAAATTGAATCAGCCGTTATGAATCACCCCGCTGTTGCTGAAGCTGCTGCCATTGGTGTTCCCCACGATATTAAAGGCGAAGGGGTTGTGGTTTTTGCAGTTTTAAAAAGTGACTTTGCCCCCAACTCAAACTTAGAAAAAGAAATCGTGCAAAATATCACCGATGTCTTAGGCAAAACCTTAAGGCCCGAGGCCTTGCATTTCATTCCCATGCTACCCAAAACCCGTTCCGGCAAAATTGTGCGGGGTTTAATTAAGAAAAAATATTTAGGAAAAGAATTGGGTGATTTATCATCCGTCGAGAACCCCCAAGCCTTAGAACAAATCCCTTTAATGACCTAAGTAAAAATATTTATGCGAAGTCTTTTTGAAGTCCTTGCCGTGGTGAAGCCGGCGCGGAAGCGGCGGGGCCCCCTCTGTCATTGCGAGGAGTCTGCGACGAAGCAATCCCCTCGGTTTAACCGGTGAGATTGCCACGCCCGTTGGGCTCGCAATGACAGAAAGTCCGTGCCCGCTAATCCCCCATGAGGGTCGCCGCTTCCGCGATGGCTTCATCACGGCAAGGACCTCGAAAAGACTTTGTAAAAAATATTTGCCCAAAGTCTTTTTGAAGCGGGAAGAGGCTACCCGAAACCCCAATGCTTAAGGGTTGAGGGAGCCTTAAGCCGGATTCAAAAAGACGTGACTCTATTTGCAGATGAATTGGAAGATTCTTCGCCATCATGGGTCCCGGATCAAGTCCGGGATGACGGTGACATTTATTTTAAAATAAGCAATAAGGCCGTACTCACTGGCAAAGTGAAATTATCTAAATCATGCACCGAAAACATCTCCACCAAAGTAAGCACTATAGCTAATCCCACGGCATGGCCAGGTGAAAAAAAATAAATAAATCCAACCAATGCCAGCATCAAAAATGCAGCACTCCCCACATAAGTCTTTGATAATTTGCCTAACCTTGGCCCACCTAATGATTTCCCCACCAACGAAGCCATTGAGTCACAAACCGCAATGATATAGGCGCAAAACCATAAATTTTTTACCGGGCCTAAATTCGACGCCACTAAAAACCCAACCATTAAGTAAATAGGGCCCCAATCCAGCGTGGGTCCCCGCCGGCAATAGTGGATCAATCGGGTTAAAAGGGGAACTTGAACCTTAAGTTTGATTTCTAAATAATAAATTCCAATATAAATTAAAATCAGCCCAATCCCAACGGCCCAAAACAATACGAGAGAATGCGTGGCTATCCAGGGAAACAAAAACACCGGCAGGTGCAAAAGCTTGCGCGCTACTTCGTGCTTAATAGATCTTGGTAAACTGGATGGCTGCCCCATGACTTGTCACCTGTGGAGTTAAAAAGATATCAGGATGTTCTTTTTTATGAAATTTTGTAGTTCCCCAACCCACAGCAATGCCAAGGCTGGCGCCGGCTAGCACATCAGTTAGCCAATGTTTTTTACTATCGATACGAGTCAAAGCCGAAAGGGTAGCCAGAGAATAAGCCGGTATAGCCACCTTCCAACCATAAGCCGACGTTAACACGGTAGCGGTTGCAAAAATAGAACTGGTATGATTGCTGGGCAAACTAAACCTTTCCCCATTAGGCCGGGTGCGCTGTGTGGCCAGTTTAGCACCTAGAGTTAAAACCTCGGTAATAGCCAATGCCTCTAAGGTTGATTCCATCGTCATCGCTAATTTGGGTTTATCCAATTTTTTGGCGATACCCCAGGTGATAAGTGAAACCCCAAACTGCGAATAGGGTGAAAGAACCCAGCCACTCACATCGTTAAAAGTTTTGCCAAATATTTCATTGGCGTTAAGTTTGCGATTCAAATCATCATCTAAAGGATGAAAGGCCGCCGATGCCCCTAAGCTGCCAACTAAAACCGCACCCGTAGAACTCCAAAAGGTATATTTAAAATCGTTGCCAATATGGCGTGGCATTTCTTTGAAAAAAAATTTTTCTGCCCGGCGAGAATGATTTTCAAAAAAATCTTCAGGGGCTGTTTCAGGTTCTAATGAGGGTTTAGATTCTTCGGTAAAAGCCGGCAGTGGAAAAAATAAAATAGATAAAATCAAAAGAGCCGCAATCCCTCGAGTCATGGGCTTTGAGTTAGCATGGTACCCAAGATAATCCAAATAATAATTGTATGGCATTCAAGACAATGTAAATTTTACAAAAAGTTGCTTCTTGACGAAGTCTTTTAAATTTGTTAACTTAAGTTAACAAATTTATTATAAAAATATGTATTTACAAACACTTAAAAATATAATTGTTTCAAAAAAATTGAACCAAGCCCAAATTGCTGAAGGTGCTGGCGTGTCACGTGCTGCCGTTTCCAAATGGTTTCGCGGCAAAAGTCCTTTGCTTAACATTGAAACCAAAACACTTTTTCATTTGGCCCAATCGTTTGGATTTTCCCCGGCTGAACTGATCGAAACGGTTCCTTCGCTTGATGAATTCAACACTTTATTTTTGTGGGATCAACTTTATCCAAGCATGGAAAGTTTTGTGGCTGCATTGCGCGAAAGTCGCTTGCCAGCACTTGCCAGATTAGTTCAAGTGCTTGGCTTTCATGAAGCTTCTTTTGTGATTGGAAAAAAAGTTTTAGAATGCTTTCCTCATTACAAAAAATTTATCAAACCCAAGCGTCGTTCAGAACTAGAAACTTTATGGCCACTTTATCACTCTTAAATATAGCGCCCCTGCCAACGCTTTCACGGCTTGCCGTGCCTTTTGCTTTACATAAAGCTTTAGCTCACATCTTTGCATTTTGCCCCGATGGTCTTTGGCTGGTTGGTGGAACAGCCTTGGCCGGCTTTTATGCCAAACACCGTCGTTCTGATGATCTTGATCTTTTTGCACAAGATGAATTTGCATGGCAAGCTGCTTTGCGCGCCGTTCGAAGTCTCAAAGAGAAGGGCGCAGTTTTTTCTCATGAGAGAACTTCAGCAGGATATTTTCGAACTTTAGCAAAAATAGAGCGGCATGAATTTACGATCGATATCGTATTGGATGAAAATCTTTTTCGAGTAGGTCAATCAAAGAAAAGCCAAGAAAATTTTGTTTTTGCTGACATTTCCACGTTGCTTGCAATGAAAGTTGCATGTTTAGTGAGTAGGGCTTCGGAAAAAGATCTCTTTGATCTCGATTGGATCTTAGAAAGAATCCCAAAATGGAACATTGAAGAATTAATAAAATTGGGCAAGCCGTTCGATGCTGGACTCAATACAGAATCTTTGTTGATCAGCCTAAAAGGTAGCCATTTGCGCAAAGAGGCATGCGCTTTTTTATTGCCAAAAGCTAAACTTACCATTGATGAAGCTTACACGCGCATTGAACTTTTAAGACAAGAATTGATTCATCGTCTTCTTGCATACGAAAAATTACTTGCGCCTCTTCAAGAAACAAAAGCCCTGGCAACCTCGCTTCAGCAGCAAAAGAAGTTTGCACGGAAAAAATAAACTTTGTAAGCCACAATTACATGGCATCGTCAACAACGTTGACACGATGATAGGTGGGCTTGTTTTGCGCATTAGCGTGTTGATCAATCCCTTGTTCTAACTTTTTGGGATCAATCTTTTTGCCAGAATAAACTTCGTTATAGCCAATTAAAAATCCCCTTTTAAAAGCCAAAATAAAACTGGCTTGCGACCCATATTCAGCACGATGAAATTTTTCAGGATGGTTAAAGGATTCTGCATTTTTAGACGCCGCCGGGCTACCGGCCTCTTTATCAAGCTTGGCTTGTTTGCGACCTTCGTCGTAGCCAATAAGCCCACCGCGCTTAGCAGCCGGATCCCCCATAAAACCTGTCTTTTTATCGATTTGCGCGGAAAGCGTGGAGGAAACCAACAATGTAATAATAAAAATAACTAGAACTCGCATTACTTTCTTACCCCAATGGGAGTAACAATTACCCTTTCGACCACATTAGAACCATATTTTTCATCTGAACTCAAGTCGGAAACTTCACGGTTACCTTCAGCGCCTCGCAAGGGTTGCATCTTAGCTCCAATAATCACGTCCCCTAAGGCTGGCACGTTGGTTGTAATAAATTTTGTTTGAATGCCTTTGCTATTAAATTCCACCTCAGCCATGCTTGCCACCAAATTCGGCAAATTCAAATCAACATAGCGAGTGCTGGTATTCATCTTTAAAGGCAAATATAAATTGTGAGTGGTAATCATGACCAACTTAACTGGTTTGTTTTCGCCCACTGGTTCTAACCAAACTTCAATCTCCATGGCGGGCGTTAAATTGCCACTCTCGCCCTGGCATTCGGCTTGCTTGATCGAAAAACACAAAGGGACTTCATCATCTTCGGCAATTCCATCTTCGTTACTGCAGGTCACCAAACATTGTGGGCACACAATGGGATTGACCTGAATATTCATGATCCTTCCCGAAAATTCTTTGACCTTCAATTGTTGAGTTTGAGCGAGGCCCTTTTGATGAGGTGTCAATAAGAACGTGACTAATAATATCCCTAAACCCAATAACCTTTTTAGCATTTCAAAGTTCTCCACCTTAATGGGTAGAGCAAAACTTGTGCCAAAAAGGCCAACAAGCTAAAATTTGATTATTACTTAATAATTGCAAATACTTATAAACAAGTAAGGAAAAAAATAATATGGAGGAGTGTGTCAAAATTGGAATAAAGTGTAGGAAAATTTGACACCCCTGGGTGTAAATCGTCGTACCTAAAAAGTTTGACTGAAGTGGGCTAAGGGTGTTGTCGAGAACCCGCACCCGTAAAGCCTACTCGGTCCAAAAAATCTTTTATTTTTAATTGAATTAGAGTATTCCTTCGTCATCCTCTAATTCAAAAAAATAATAAGATTTTTTGAACCTCCTACGGCTTTACTCCTGTGCTACAGGTTCTCGACAACACCCTTAGCCCACTTCAGTCAAACTTTTTATATCTACTCAAATATTTAGAGTTATATAAAAAGCGAGCGAGGTGCCCTTGCAGGTGACTTAGCTTTGCCGACCCACCGCGGAAGCGCCGGGGCCCCCATGCGGGCTAGCCGGCATGGAAAGCCGAGGCCCATGTCATCCCTGCGAAGGCAGGGACCCATGATGGACAACGCGGAAGGCTTCCGTGCCGGCTAGCCCCATGAGGGTCGGCGATGGAGCGCCGGGTCGGCAAAGCTAAGTCACCTGCAAGGGCACCTCGCTCGCTTTTTAGGTGCGACGATTTGTGAGTAAAAATTTTCCGATGCGTTTAAAGGCTTCTTTGATGTTGGTGATGGAATTGGCGTAGGAAAAGCGGATGTAGCCAAGGCCGGCTTTGCCAAAATCTATGCCTGGTGTCACCGCCACATGGGCCTGCTTTAATAAATCAAAGGCGAATTTATAAGAATCGTTGGTCCACTTTCGAACATCCACCAAAACATAAAAAGCCCCTTGGGGCGCAACCGCCGCTTTCATTCCCAAGGCCGCTAATTCTGATAAAATAACCTTGCGGCGTTGCATAAAGATTTTTCGAATGTGGCGTTGGGCCACCGCGCCTTTTTGCAATACCGCTAAACCTGCGGCCTGCACAAAAGAGTTGGTCGAAATATAAAAACTTTGTTGCAGTTTGCGGATGGGTTCAATAAAGGCATCCGGCACAATCACGTAACCTAATCGAAAACCGGTCATGGCATAGGCCTTTGAAAATCCGTTAAACACAAAGGCCTGGTCCGTAAATTCTAAAATAGAATGTTCTTTTGCCTCATAGGTAAGCCCATGATAAATTTCATCGGAGATCATAAATTTTTTTAATTTTGCAAATTGCGCCAAGGTGTTTGCGGATAAGACGTGCCCCGTGGGATTAGAAGGGGAGGTGATCCAAAGGGCTTTGGTTTTGGGTCGCAATGCTTGACGGGCTTGCTCTGGTGTAAAATGAAAACCGTTTTTGCTTTGCGTTTTTATAAAACGAGGTTTGGCCCCCAGGAAATAAAGAAAGTTGGGGTAACAAGGATAATGCAAGTCCGACAATAAAACTTCATCACGCACTTCAAGCAAGGCCCCGAGCGCGATGAGCATGGCCGGGCTGGTGCCAGGAGTAACAACCACCCGTTCCGGGCTGATTCTAACTCCATACTTTTTGCGATAGTGCTCTGTTATGGCTTGCCTTAATTCTAACGTGCCTTGGGAATGGGTGTATTTAGTCACTTTGCGGGCCAAGGCCTTTTGCAAGGCCTGGATGGCAATTTTAGGAGGGTCTAGATCCGGTTCGCCCAGGGCGAGTGAAATCACCGAGTGGCCTTGGGTACCTAAGGTAAGGCTTGCCTCTAAAATATCCATGGCCAAAAAAGACCTGATCCTTCGCATGCGCTCAGGACATGCATTTGCTAATCGTTTGGGAAAAGAAGCGGGTAAAATATTGACAACCTTTGTTAAAATTGAACGATATCGGCCTACAACATCTACAAAGGAAAATCCATGGTTAGAATTGACCCCATATCGACAACAATAGATTTTTTTTCAGAAATAGGGACTAGCATTGCAAACGTAGTTACCCAAAAACTCTGGATCCCTGCCTCCGCAGGGATGACAGAAGGACGGGGTGTTATCCCTGCGAAGGTAGGGATGACAGAAGGCCGGGGTTTCATCCCTGCGGAAGCATGGATCCAGCGATCCTACGCAGTTCAATTGTCCCGTGGAGTTGCACTTCCACCTACGTCAAGCCGCCCCACATCCCATCCCTACGCTGGAGAAGTAACCGTGGCAGGCCTTGCCATTGCACTGTTCGCCAAAAATCCTTGGGTGCGAATGCTAGGGCTTCTAACTGGGACCTCAACGTTGACCGGTTGTGCTGATACCGGTTCTGCATCCGCTTCAACTACCGATTATTCCTCCCTCCTTACCGAAGGAGAAACCCGTCAAGTCAACGCTGCTTTACCAGCCGAAACGATCAATGATCACAAATTAGCTTTTACAAATCAGGGGCCGGTTGCTGCGTGGGCACAATATGACCAAGCTTTTAAAGGTTTGGCCTTGTCTACGCCAGATAAAACTCACCATCTTTATAGTAGTAACCAAACTTTATTGAGCACATCCCTCGAAACCTTACCCAATGGTTCACTAGCCATAGCTTTTTTAGCTTCTGACAACCTCAACGAAACCCATGCTAAAAATGTTTCGGTGCGCGTTCTTTCCGCTAATGCAGAAACAGGCGGCCTAAACCAAGAAGACATTTTAGCAGAGGCCGATACCGTTGAAGCTCCGGTTAAGTCCTTACAAGTCCGAACTGCAATTTTAAATAATGAAGCGACCGACGAACAGCATTTGCTCGTCGTGGCTTATTTAGGGGGTAACCTCATTAAAATGGGCCTTTATAATGAGGGTCTGCAGCTTGTCCAATCCGGTGAATTCACCTTGGCTAATGGTTTATCGAATGTTGCGATAAGTCCTTTGTCAGAAGGTCAATGGCTTTTAACCACGGCTGGTGCAAACAAAGTTCTCTCCGTTTATCGCATGGCGGGGGTGTCTCCTGAAACCAGCGATCCCATCCTCACTGGCATCGAAAGCACGGGCGACTACTTAAATTTGGCAACTCAAAGCAACACCCTCGATAGTTTTATGGTTTATGGTTCGGCTGGATTTTTGTCTTATCGCCGTTTTGACTATGATGGTAATGCCAGTGGAAACCAACCCGTTTCGGTTTTTCACCCCATTTATAATGTCGATGCAGCCACGAGCCCAAACGGCGATTATAGCATTGTAGCCGTCTCAAATGAGCGGGGGCTACAAGCTGTGTTGTACGATAACGAAGGTAACGAGATTAATACGGGTGATTTTTTTACAAACATTCCTGGCAATGCCGGCAAGTATGAATCGGTGCAAGTGCGTATTCAAAGTAACGGCGCAACCGATACGATTGTTTTTCAATACTTAGATAATAGTTTAGAAACCCCCAAGCTTATGCAAAAAAGCTACACCCTCCAACGCCCTTAGCTAAATACGATGTTTCTTGAATCACACCCCTCCGTCACCCAAACTCCCTAGAATTGTTACAAAAAAAATAAGCAACTTAAAACCAGAACCTCCGACTTACAGCCAGTCTTACTAACCAGTCGGCTGTATGGGCTACAGCTTACTTCGGTTTATGGGCTGCGACTTGCGTCAGATTTCACAAAAAGTGCTCAGCGTAGCTATGGCTACGCCTCCGCGCTTTTTGCTCATCTTCCTTGTCTCGCTCCATAACCCTCGCAATCTGTAGCCCATACAACCGACTGGTTAGTAACAAAAAGCGGTTTAATTTACATAGGTTAGTTTAAGCGCGGATAGGGGAGCTTCTAAAAAAACCAAAAGGGCTTTATGCATAACGGCCCTACCTTACAAGGAGCTAAGCATATGGGCGACGGTCTACACGGAATTAAAGCAGAAATTTCTTATTTGCCTGGTATTGATGGCGGTCTTAACCAAACAGCGGTGAAATACATTGGTGACCCAGGGCCTAGTTATAGCGAACATATCCTTCGTCTCATGGCCAAATACAATTATCTCAAGGATCAATTAGAATTAGATGCTGGTTTAGGCGGATCGCTTAATATTTTTAGGGCCAATAATCGCAAAAGTTCGGCGGCTGATAGCGACCCTCTAGAATGGGCTATTTGGGCAGGGGGCGACATTTTATGGAAACCTAGCGAGCACTTTGGCATAGGGGCTCAATTACATTTCGCCTTTAATATTCTAAACGGCACATATGATGTTAATGCTCCATTCCCTTATGAATTTGAAGATGATTTATTAACCCGGGTTTGGCCAGGGCTTGTGATTCGAACGGGCACTGAAGATCTTCATGTTGATATAGGTTATGCCTATGGGATTGCGTTGAATACAGTTGATATCCCTGCACCAAGAGAGGGAGACCCCACTACACAAGCTGGGTTCAGCAGCCAACACAGCGTGAATGTAAGTGTCGCTTATAAATTTTTTTGATGTTAAAAAAATACAAGGAGCCCATTATGAATCCTAAAAGGATTGGGTATGTTTGTTTAATTGTCCTTTTTTGCCTTACTGGATTAAAACCAACTCTTGCGGGTTGGGTGATTCCTGAAGGTGGTGGTAGCGATGGTCAAATTTGCCCCGTTAAAACAAGCCTTGATGACCATGCCTACAATGATTCCTTTCGTCGCCAGGTGGATGGTTTTAATCTAAAGGGTTCTGAGAATCCAAAATTTTGCCACACTAAGATCCCTCTTTACACCAACACATTACTTTCTTCCAACCTAAGCTTCGATAACTCAGAGGATCAAGATGGCATTATTGTTGAAGGTATCGGAGGGCAGAGGGTTATTGACGTCAGCGCCATTAGCAGCGGTTGTGCCATCACCGTAAAAAAAGGCACCCGCGTTACCTTTAAAAATGTGATTATTCGCGGCTCCGGCGGCGATGGGCTTTGCGGCAAAGCCGATTTTGTTAATGTTGAAAATTCTAAGTTCGAAGAAAATAAAGGGGTTGGGCTTAACCTTGAGGGTAATCAAGGTGCCGTCACAAATATCATCGCCGACCGCAATGGCACAGGGTTAAAGATTTCGGGCACAAAATATACGGTCACAGGCAGCACCTTTAAAAACAACACCGGTAGTGGTGTTGTTTTAGACAATGCCCTTAATGAAGTAAGCAAAAACAATTTCTTCGACAATGGCGAACAGGCCTTAGTTTCTCCAGGCGATAATTTTAAACCCCTCATCGAATCGGGCATTAAATTACCCGGCGGGCAGTTTGATGTGCTCATCAAATTTGACACTGATGTTGAAAGGGTTGAACTTTATCGTACTCACCCTAAAGATGGTGTAACTCTGATTGGTGAAAAAAAGAGCAGTGATTTTACTAGCCGAACCGTGCATTTTATTTTTGACGCTTCCACTGGTGAAGAAGTGTTTGCTATCGCCTTTTTGAAAGACACTTCTACCTCGGCCATGTCGAACATTCATAACTTAAGCGAATTCAACACCAATACCGATATTGACTGTAGTGCAGGCCCAACTGAACCGGGGACCAACCTGGTTCGCAACTGTTCAATTGGCGCCGGTTCTCCTGAATTGCAAGACACCGACTGCGATGGGGTTAAAGATAATCAAGAAGACAAAAACAAAAATTGCCAATGGGACCCCAGCGAAGGTGAAAGCGATGCTGTGAATTCCGATTCTGATGGCGATGATCTTTTTGATGGCCAAGAAGATAAAAACAAAGATGGGGTTTTTCAAGAAGCAACTGAAACCAACCCTAACGATGAAGACACCGATGGCGATACCATTCCCGATGGCACTGAAGATTTTAATAAAAATGGCGTCAAAAATAGCAAAGAATCCGACCCCACCAAGGCCGACAGCGATGATGATGGCATCCCTGATAACTTAGAAGACAAAAATGCTAATGGCCAATGGGACGAAGGCCAAGAAACCAAGGCCTTCCATGCCGATACCGACCTCGATGGAAAAGCCGATAATGAAGAAGACAAAAATAAAAATGGCCAAGTAGACCCAGGGGAATCGGATCCTAAAAAACTCGACAGCGATGGTGATACTTTGCCCGATGGTTCCGATCTATGCCCCACCGACCCCGACACCACTTGCAGCAAACCTTGTATCCCCGGAGAAATCCCGGATGATTCGATTGATACTGATTTTGATGGCATTGCTGATCGTTATGAAGATTGGAATCATAATTGCGTGATCGATGCCAATGAAACCGACCCCAGAAAATCTGATACTGACGCCGATGGCAGCAACGATCGTTTAGATCCTTGCCCAAAAAATAGCGAACCCAGCTGTAAGTCAGCTTGTGTGCCTGGTGCCCAAGTTGCACCGACCTATGATCCCGATGGTGATGGTGCACCCCTGGTCGATGAAGACAAAAACCACAACTGTTTAAAAGATGGCAACGAATCCGATGGCTATGACCCTGATACCGATAAAGACGGTATTAACGATGGTATTGAAATTGCGAATGGCCTGGATCCTACCAAACAAGATTCTGATAATGACAGTCTCAACGACGGTGATGAAGACCTTAACAAAAATGGTAAAGTCGATCCTGGCGAAACGGATCCTAAAAATCCCAATAGCGATGGCGAAGGGCTTGATGACGCCACCGATCCTTGCCCAACCAATGCCGATCCAGAATGTAGTAATCAGTGTATCAAGGGCCAAATCCCTTCCGAAAACAAAGATGCCGATGGTGATGGCGTGGCCAATAAATTTGAAGATCTCGACCACGATTGTATCCGCGATGGCAATGAAATGAGTGCTACCTCCAACGATACCGATGGCGATGGCATTTTAGATGGTATCGAAGACAGCAATGCCAATGGCATTGTCGATGCGGGCGAAACCGACCCTAAAAAAACCGATACCGACAACGACGGCATTCCCGACAGCACCGAAGACCTTAATAAAAATGGCCAAGTCGACCCCGGTGAAACTGACCCACGACTAGCGGATACCGATGGTGATGGGGCCAAAGATGGTCAAGACTCTTGTCCCTTAAACTCAGATCCAGACTGTCAATTTGAATGCGTGCCCGGGGTTGCAGCTAGTAACCCCTTCATGGATTCAGATGGTGATGGTCTTACTAACAAAACCGAAGATATTAATCTCAATTGTGTACTCGACTTTGGTGAAACCGATCAAGGCAATGCCGATAGTGATGGTGATGGCCTGCCCGATGGGCTTGAAGATAAAAACAAAAATGGTGCGGTGGATCCTGGCGAAACTAACCCGCGTAATTCCGATTCCGATGGTGATGGCATTAGTGACGGGCTCGAAGACAAAAATCACGATGGCTTTGTGGCCCAAGACGAATGCGACCCCACCAAGGGTGACACCGATGGCGACGGCCTTTCTGACTTCCATGAAGACAAAAATAAGAACGGCCTAACCGACGATGGTGAAACGGCTTGCTACTTGAACGACAGCGATTTTGATGGCATCAATGATGGTCAAGAAGACGCCAATAAAAATGGCAAATGTGACCCCGGTGAAACTTGTGCCAATAGTGACGACACCGATGGCGATGGCGCCAAAGACGGCCAAGAACTTGCTCAAGGCACCGATCCACTGATCAACCGACCCGATGATTTAAAGCAGTTGGTTGATAAAGGCGGTTGTAGTTTGAATACCCTAACCATGGGAACTAACGCCCCGTTCTTTGGCTGGACATTGATTTTGGCCCTGGGTATGTTGATTCCCTATGGCCTTAAACGAGGGTATGCATCCCATTCGCAAACTACCCGAGGAACTGATCACTAAAATCGCCGCGGGCGAGGTTGTTGAACGCCCGCTATCGGTGGTTAAAGAGCTAGTTGAAAATTCCATTGATGCAGGTGCCACCTCTATTATCATTACCTTAAAAGAAGGCGGCAAACAACTCATTGCAGTTTCAGATAATGGGCGAGGCATTGCAGGCGATCAAATCGAGCTTGCCCTCACCCGCCACGCTACAAGCAAAATCCAACACCTTGACGATTTAACTCATTTACACAGCCTAGGGTTTCGTGGTGAGGCCCTACCTTCGATCGCCGCTATGAGTAAATTCCGTTTAGAATCGGCAACACCCGAGCATCAACCCCTGGGGCAATTTTGGGACAATACCCAAACCCTGCAAACTGGCCCCATTACTCGCCAAGCGGGCACGACCGTGCAAGTACAAGACCTGTTTTATGCCACCCCAGCCCGTTTAAAATTTCTCAAATCAACCGCTACCGAATGGGGTCACATCCACGATTTTATTTTAAGTATGGCCCTCTATCATCTCAATATTGAATGGTCGCTGATTCACCAAGGCAAGACCTTATTAAAAACTCAAACCACAACTAATTTACTGGATAGAGTAGGGGACCTCTTTGGCCGTGAAACTCAAGCTCAACTCTATAGCTTTGAACGCGAAGTGCCAGGTATTCAAATGAGAGGCTTTTTATCTCACCCCAATTTTTCTCGCAGCCAATCCAAAAACTTTTTTGTCTTTGTCAACGGCCGCTACGTGCAAGACCGAGTTATCAATCACGCTATCTTAGCGGGCTACCGATCTTTGTTGATGAGAGATCAATACCCCATGGTCATTTTAGATTTGAATATCGATCCACAACAAGTGGATGTGAACGTACACCCCAGCAAACGCGAAGTGCGCTTCGCAAATAGTCGGGCCATTCATAGTCTCATCTCTGAGACTTTATATCGTCGCCTTAGTGAATCACCTTGGGCACAAAAATTACACCATTCGGCTGAGAGAGGAGGCGGCACCCCTATTCATGGGCTGATGCCTCTCGCGGCGACCTTCATGGAATCAGAGGGCGGCGGGCCGCGGCTTTCCATGCCGGCAGACTCGCATGAAGGGCCCGCCGCGCAGGCTCGGCCCATGAATAGGGGTGCCGCCTCCTCTCTCAGCCCAAATAGTGAAGAGCTTTTTGGTCAAATAAAAACGGGAACGCTGCAATACACTCAGCTCAAAATTATTGGGCAGTTGTTGCAGACCTATATTCTTTGTCAGGCTGATGAACGGCTGGTGTTGATTGATCAACATGCAGCCCACGAACGGATTGGGTTTGAAAAATTGAAACAACAATTTGAGGCAGGGGTTATCCCTTCGCAACGCTTGCTTCATCCCATCAATGTTGATCTGCGGCCCTCTGAAGGCGAAATACTAAAACAATATATCGACGAATTAGAACAGTTTGGTTTTGAAATTCGATTTTTTGGTGGCAACACTTTTATGATTCAAGCCGTGCCTAATTTATTGAGTAAAGAAGATCCTAAAAAAATCTTATTTAGCCTTTTGGATTCCTTAGAAAATGAAAACCGCCTGGCCCCACTCATTGAAAAAGTAGATCACACTTTGGCCACTATGGCCTGCCATCATCAAATTAGGGCAGGGGACCCTTTAAATTTGCCTGAGATGGAACAACTCTTAAAAGATCTCAACGGTACACCCCACAGTTATCATTGCCCCCATGGTCGCCCGGTGATGGTCGAAATCTCCCAATACGAAATCGAACGATGGTTCAAGCGAGTCCTTTAAAACCTAAAATGATTGCCATCGTTGGCCCCACGGCGGTTGGCAAATCAACCTTGGCCTGCACCTTGACTGGCCAATTGAATGGTGCGGTGATCAATTTTGATAGCCAACAAGTCTATCGCCAACTCAACATCGGTACGGGCAAATTACCCTTAAACGAACGCAACCCTAACCACTATTTACTTGATCTACTCGATCTTGATGAAACCATGAGTGCTGGCGACTTTGCTGAAAGGGCAAAAAAACAAATTGAACCCTTACTTCAAGAAAAAATTCTTCCTATTTTAGTAGGCGGCACCGGGCTTTATCTGAAAAGTATCCTTTACGGCCTTGATAATTTACCTAAAAGAAACTCTATTATTAGAAATAAGTTAAATACTATTATTAAAAGTAAAGGTTTAAATAATCTTTATGCCCAATTAAAACAGGTTGATCCCAGCTTAGCCAAAAAAATCCAACTCAACGATCAGGCCCGCATCATTCGCTTTTTAGAAATTTACGAACTCACTCAAAAACCACCTTCGCATTTGCTAAAACAACAACAAATTTCCCCCTACGATTGTTTTATTTTAGGGTTAAATTTACCACGCCCAGAACTTCACCACGCCATCGCAGAGCGTATTGAAGCCATGCTGCAAGCTGGCTGGCAGAACGAGGTTGAGGGGCTTATGCAACAAGGTTATGATTTTGAAAAATTATCGGCCACCGCAATTGGTTATTGTGAATTACAAAAAGTCATTCAAAATAAAATAAGCTTAAACGACGCCAAACAAGCCATCCTCATCCAAACCCGCCAATACGCCAAACGCCAAATCACCTGGTTTAAAAAAGAAAAAATAAATCTTTGGATCAACCCAAACTCAGAGGCCGAAATCGCCCAAGCGATTGAGCAGATCAAAACATTTTTAATAAAATAAATTACTGTACCTAAAAAGCGAGCGAGGCGACTTTGCAGGTGAAGGCACTTTTTTGACCCGGCGCTCCATCGCCGACCCTAATGGGATTAGCGGGCACGGAAGCCTTCCGCGTTGTCCATCATGGGTCCCGGATCAAGTCCGGGATGACGTGAGCCGCGGTTTTCCGTGCCCGCTAATCCGCATTGGGGGCCCCGGCGATTCCGCGATGGGTCAAAAAAGTGCCTTCACCTGCAAAGTCGCCTCGCTGTTGCATTCCACTCTCTATGAGACTGGTTGTTTCAGTTTGAATGAGATGGGCGGGTAAGAAAAAAAGAGAACCAAAGTCCAGAATCCAGGTTGCTTTAGGGCTTCCCGGATTCTAGAGCTTTGACCATGCATAAAAAGAACCTGCCTGATAAGGGCAGGGGACCATCCTTAAACGAAATCCTCATAAAAGGTAAAGAGGCAAATTGGATTAAGCCGGATTATTCTCCGTGCTGCGGGCAGTCTTGCTGGTGGCACGACTTTCGGGAGCGTTGGTGCTCTTGGGGGCGCATTTGGCTCAGGCGCTGGAGGTGTTCTGCTTGTCTTCGGGCCAAAACCCTTCTTCCTGAAGGTCTTTGGCTCCGTTTCCAGGCAAGCATCCGGGAGATCATCCAGGCCTGCCGATTGCGTTTTCAAAATAAACCCTGGCGTTTAGTCCACGATTCCTTTTCCAGGAGCCGCATGCGCTGGTGGATGCGTGTCGCCGAAAAAATCAAAATAGCCGGGGATTTTCTTGAAGGGCTTTGCCACGTTTTATGGAAAGGCCGGGCTCCTTTATCCCGGTTTTGGCTCCCCCACCCAAGAGTGTCATAGTCCTTCGGGATTTTCCTCGTTAGGGTCGCCTCCATCAATTCAAAAAGGAGGTTTCCCGTGGATTATGACCCGATTGCTTACTTCCGTTACCAGTGCATCACCCCGCTTTTGGAAGCGGAACGCGGAGATTTGCACTGTCTCATGGAAAAGATCGTTGGAACCACGCCGATTGCTCCCAACGGGCATGTTTATCGCTTAAGCCGGGCCACTCTCTTCCGGTGGCTGGCCCAATACCGCCAATCCGGCATTGACGGCCTGCGCCCCAAAGCACGCCGTGACCGTGGGTCAAGCCGCAAAATGAAAGGTGAGCTGGCCCAAGCGTTGCTTGAACTTAAAAAACAAAAACCCAAACTCACCGTTGCTGCTTTAATTTACCAAGCCCGCTCCCTTAAAATCATTGCCTCAGGCCAGCATCTTCCCAAAATAAGCGTCTATCGCCTGCTCAAACGCCATGGCCTCATGGATGCTCCTGAAACCGCGCCCATCGACCGCCGCCGCTTTGAGGCGGAATACCCCATGGACTTGGCCCAGTCCGATGTCATGCACGGCCCCAAAATCAAGAGCAGAAAAGCTTATCTGATCGCCTTAATCGATGACCACTCCCGGCTCCGCCTTTCGTTCCGCCAAACTGCGGTATGCCCTGGCAAGCCTGGGAGTGAGCTTAATCCATGCCACCCCTTACCAACCCGAGGGCAAGGGCAAGTGCGAACGCTGGTTTAAAACCGTGCGGGAGAACTTTTTGCCCCAACTCTCTTTATCTGACTTGGAAAGCTTGGAGGCTCTCAATGAAGCTCTCCACGCGTGGATCGACGGCTACTATCACCGAACTCCCCACTCCACTACCGGGGAGCCTCCACTGGAGCGGTTTATCCAACACTTGAAGGCCGCTCGTCCTGCACCTGAACACTTGGAGGCCATGTTTAGAAATCGGGCTTTGCGTAAAGTCGGCAAAGATCGGGTCGTGTCCTTAAACGGCAGGGCTTTTGAAGCCCCCATAGGTTCCATCGGCAAAAAACTGGAGCTTAAGTTTGATCCAACCCGCCCCGATGAAGTCGAAGCCTTCGATGGACCCAAATCCTTGGGGCTTCTTAAGCTCGTGCTCCCCCATTCCAATGCCAAAATCAAACGCTCCAAAAGAGATTTTGAAATGGAGCCCTCCACTCAAAAAAATACCCCCCCTTCGGGCAAGGTCCCGTTTGGGCAATGATGAAAAAACCAGGAAAGGAAAACAACCATGGATTACTTAAACCACTTCGGCTTTGCCAAAAAACCCTTCTCTCAAGATTTAAAATGGGAGGACTTGCTGGTGACTGATCAACTCAAGGACTGGCAGGGTCGTTTCAACTTCGTGGCCACTCACAAGTTCTGGGCCGTCTTAACCGGCGAGGTCGGCGCAGGCAAATCCACCGCCGTCCGCTGGGCCTTAAACAATCTCCCCCATCCCGAATACCGCCCCATCGAAATCATTGCCTCGGCCGGCTCAACCATCGAAACCTATCGCCGCATCCTCATGGCCTTGGGCATCCCACTGCCGGGTAACCGCGCCCGTATGCATCACGCCATCATCCAAACCTTCAAAGAGATTGCCGCCCAAAAAATAACTCCGCTCCTCATCATCGATGAGGCCTCCCTTTTGTCCCTGGAGGCCTTCAAAGAACTCCATACTCTGACTCAAATCGATTGCGACTCCAAATCCATTATCGTTGTCATCCTCGTGGGCCAGGATGATCTGATCGATAAATTAACCTATCCCACATCCCGCCCGCTGGCTTCCCGTATCACCGCACGCATGCACCTGACCGCCGGTAACGAACAACAAACCGCGGATTACATCGCTCATCACCTCAAAATCGCAGGATGCCGCCCGACTCTCTTTGAATCCCAGGCGATTACCGCCACCCACCAGGCTGCCGGGGGCATCCCCAGAAACATCAATAACCTCGCCCGCTGCGCCCTCATTACCGCTGCCGCCCAAAAACGACAGGTCGTAACCCCAGACGACGTCCGCATCGCCTCAACAGAACTCTTCCTCCATGCCTAAAGTCTCAAACACCTTGAAATCTCAAGTCTCAGTCAATGTGAAACGCAACAGCATCACATCCAATATAGTTTGTAGCATAGTTCATACAGCACGTTCCTTTCTGAGGTTTAAGGTTATGTCCCTTACGGGACTTTTAAAACCTTATGATCCTCGAGATCTCAAAAGGTCTAGCTCTTTAAGAGCTTCTTGG
>JACPFA010000048.1 GCA_016183235.1 Deltaproteobacteria bacterium | reverse complement strand
TTAATGCGTTAACCAGCACGCGAATATGAGGTTGAAAAGTTCTCGAGGCTCTGAGGTCCAAATCTCAACCCCTAGGCACGATCACTTTAGCCTTGACCAAGAGGTCATCCATATGAGGGTCGCCGCTGGAGCGCCGGGTCGAGAAAGCTAAGTCACCGGCAAAGTCGCCTCGCTCGCTTTTTAGGTGCGGCAATATGCAAATGAAATGAAAAATTTACGAGGATACGATGGCCTGGTTTTTCAATTGCAATCTGGCTTGCCCCAATGCTACCATCCAGCACTTCATTATATCTTTTAAATAAGGAATCTTATGCTTAAGTTTTTGTTACCTATTTTACTGTTGGCTTTAAGTTTAGCCGCTTGCAATAACCAACCCAGTTCTAAAGCCCCTTATGAAGTTCCACCCGATACCGTTCATGCAACGATTAATGGCGAAAAAATTACCGAGAAAGATGTTAAAGAAAAGGGTGGCAAAAGGCTTGAACAGATCGAAGAAAGCTTATTCGACGCCAAACGAGATGTGTTGGAAAATATTGTTCACCAAAAAATGTTAAACTTAGAAGCAAAGAAAAGAAATATTACCGTATCCGAATTACTCAAAAAAGAAATTTACGAAAAAGTTGTGCCGCCTACTCCCGAAGAAATTGAGGCCTTCTATGAACAGAACAAACAACAATTTGGTAAAGAAGAAAAAGAAAAGATTTTGCCTTTTTTAGCTCAACAACTAAGAAGTCAACGTGGGCAAGGTTTACAAGAAGATCTGATCGCTAGTTTAGAAGATAAATACGATATTAAAATTTCGTTTACCAAAGCTATTGAACGTCTACCCGATGTGGGCGTGGATGATGATCCAAGTTTAGGGCCTAAAGATGCCCCTGTTACCATCGTTGAATTTACCGATTACCAATGCCCTTTCTGCGTTAAAGTACGTCCCACCATTAAAAAAATTCTTAGCCTCTATCCTGACAAAGTGAAATATGTGGTGCGAGATTTTCCACTCGATTTTCACCCCAATGCACCCAAGGCGTCTGAAGCCGCTAATTGTGCCAATGAACAGGGAAAATTTTGGGAATTTAATGATTTATTGTGGGCTAACCAAAATAATCTGGTTGTTCCTAGTTTAAAAACTTATGCCAAAAATTTGGGGTTGGACTCAGGCAAATTTGATCAATGCTTAGACAGCGGCCAATATGCCCAAGAAGTCCAAAAAGATTTTAAAGACGGGTCTAAACTCGGTGTTAACGGTACCCCTGCCTTTTTCATCAATGGAAGACCGGTTTCGGGTGCCCGCAATTTATCTTATTTCAAACGCATCATTAATGAGGAAATTAAACTGAGTAAGAAGAAAAACTCTTAAAGTTAAAATGCTTGATTTAAAATGGGTACTGACCAATCTTGATACGGTTTCAAAACGTCTCACCAGCCGCCATCAGCCGGTTGATTTGAGTGAGCTTAAAACCTTAAGCCTAACCCGCAACCAGCAAATCAGCCAATTTGAGCAATTGCGCGCCTTGCAAAATCGAGCCTCTAAAGAAATCCAACAAAAGCAAAAGGCCAAAGGAGATATTTCAGCAATCTTAATTGAGATGAAAAAAGTCTCCCAAGAAATTGCTGGGATTGAAAAAGCCCTCGCTACCACTGAACAGGCTCTACAAGCTATTCTCCTCTCCATCCCCAATTTACCACATGAAAGTGTGCCCATTGGGAAATCAGCCGAAGATAATGCCCTCATTCGTCAGTGGGGTGAAAAACCAAAATTTAATTTTTCTCCTCAAGCCCATTGGGACTTAGGAGAAAAATTAGGAATTTTAGATTTTGAACGCGGGGCAAAAATTACCGGTGCCCGCTTTACCCTTTATCGAAATCTTGGTGCCAAACTCGAGCGAACTCTCATTAATTTCATGCTTGATACCCACACTCAATCCAACGGTTATGAAGAAGTATTGCCCCCTTTCTTGGTCAACCGTGATAGTTTGATGGGAACCGGGCAACTCCCTAAATTTGAAGCCGACCTTTTTAAAACCCAAGAAGATTTATTCTTAATTCCCACCGCCGAAGTACCGGTTACTAATATTTTTCGTGATGAAATTTTAGATGCCAAACAGCTGCCCATCTCAATGACCGCCTACACCCCTTGTTTTCGCAGTGAGGCTGGCAGTCATGGGAAAGATGTGCGTGGCTTAATCCGCCAACATCAATTTAATAAAGTTGAGCTGGTTAAATTTGTCCGTCCAGAAAATTCTTATGACGAACTAGAAAAACTCACCCACGATGCCGAAAGTATTTTGCAAAAACTAAACCTGCATTACCGGGTTGTTTGTTTGTGCACTGCTGACTTAGGTTTTTCGGCTGCTAAAACTTATGATTTAGAAGTTTGGCTGCCCGGGCAAAATTGTTACCGTGAAATTTCAAGCTGCAGCAATTTTGAAGATTTCCAAGCCCGTCGTGCCAAAATCCGTTTCAAAGATGCTGATAAGAAAAACAAGTTCGTTCACACCTTAAACGGCAGCGGCCTAGCCGTTGGCCGCACGCTGGTGGCTATTTTAGAAAACTACCAACAACCTGACGGTAGCATCTTAATTCCCGATGCCTTGCAACCCTATCTGAATGGAGTTAAGGTCATCAATCAACACAATTAGGAAAGGTGTCCGAGTGGTTGAAGGAACCGGTCTTGAAAACCGGCGTGCCGTAAGGCACCGTGGGTTCGAATCCCACCCTTTCCGCACTTATTTTTTCTTAAATAGCGCCCATCGATAAAAATGCCACTTTTTACAATGAGGGCAACGTTGCCCCGTACCTACATAATAAAGATTTTGCTAACATAAAATTTCGTCTGTCGTGTATTGAATGCCTTATAATGGAACCTGAAGGCTTACTTTCACCAGCTGAAGAACAGTTTGAGAAAATCAGACATCGCGTTGGGCTTTTCTTGGGACCTGCGCTCTTTTTGCTTGTTTACTTTCTTCCTCTTTTAACCAATCACCCACGAGCTCACAAGCTTGCAGCCATCCTGGCATTGGTGTTGGTCTTTTGGATGACCGAGGCTATTCCGCTCCCTGTCACCGCACTTTTAGGGACACTCCTAACCGTCCTTTTCGGAATCGCCACTCCTAAGGAGGCCTTGGCCCCCTTCGCTGATCCCATCATTTTTCTTTTCATCGGAAGTTTTATGCTGGCCGAAGCCATGACGATTCACGGACTTCATCGCCGTTTTGCCCTAGCGGCCCTCTCGCTCGCAGGAAACCGCCCCTGGTGTATCTTGGTTGTATTGGGCGTCATTTCAGCAACGATTTCGATGTGGATGAGCAATAGCGCTACGACCGCCATGATGCTCCCACTCGCTATAGGTTTGATTCGCGCCTTAAACGAAATTCATACTCCCCGCGAGGGGGTTCGAGACCGCTTTTCGGTAGGGCTTCTGCTCATGATCGCGTACGGCGCCTCTATTGGAGGGATTGGAACACCCGTGGGGACACCACCCAATCTCATCGGAATTGGGTTGATTGAAAATCTTGCCGGGATTCGGATTGATTTTTTGCAATGGATGACCCTTGCCATTCCCATTGTTGTGGCCCTTTTTGTTTGTCTCGCCTTTATTTTGTCTTGGTTCCACCCTCACACTTCATCAAGGTTGCCGAACACCCAGCAGTACATCAGCAAGATGCGCGAAAAGTTGGGGCGCCTAAGCCGTGGCGAAATCAATGTGATGATCGCTTTTCTTGTGGCTGTTTCTTTATGGATTTTACCTGGGTTCTTTGCAGCCATTTTAGGAAAAAGCGCACCTCTCACGCGCCTCTTGGCTGAGCGTTTAGACGAAGGTATGGTGGCAATCCTAGCTGCCTTGCTTCTCTTCGTACTCCCCATCAAACGAAAGGGATCCTCCATGACTCTCACGTGGCAAGAGGCCACCAAGATCGATTGGGGAACTCTCTTGCTCTTTGGAGGGGGTTTAAGTTTAGGAAAACTTATGTTTTCAAGTGGGCTTGCCGATGCCATCGGCCACGGGCTGGTTGCGCTAACTGGCGTTGATAGCCTTTGGGGAATGACCGCCTTAGGAATTCTTTTAGCCATCCTCGTGAGTGAGACCACTTCCAACACTGCATCGGCCAATGCGATCATCCCTGTAATGATTGCGCTTGCTAAAGAAGCGGACGTCTCTCCCCTTCCACCAGCCTTGGGGGCCTGCCTCGGGGCAAGCTTTGGTTTCATGCTCCCTGTCTCCACCCCACCCAATGCCATTGTCTATGGCAGTGGCCGGGTTCCTATTTTAGCTATGGTTCGAGCGGGTATTGTTTTTGACATCGTTGGCTTTGGATTAATTTGGGGAGGGCTTCGCATCCTCTGCCCACTCCTGGGGTGGGCTTAGAATATGATTAAGATCAGGCGCGCCTTGGAGTGATTTAACTTGACAAGTTTCATTCCTCTCCTTAAGAACCATCTGATTATGAAAATAATTTTCATTATCAATAAAGGTATTTCATAATACCTTTGGGCAAAGGAGAGTTTCATGAATATTGCAAAGCTGTTTCTTATTATTTTTGTTACCACGATCGTGATGGGAGCTGAAGCCTGGGGCGGGACGGGTGGCTACTTTGTTACCTATAACTCTAACATTGAAAAGGGAGAGATTGAACTGATGTTCATGACCGATATTACGGCACCCTCGAGATTTAAGCGAGAAGAAGGGCAGGGCAATTATTTATCACACATGCTTGAATTGGAATATGCCCCCCTGCACCAATTCGCCACCGAGTTCATGATCGAATGGTTTGAAGATATGGAAACGGGCGATGCCAAATTTACAGGCTTTCGGTGGGAGAACCGTTTTAGATTATTCAAAAAAAACGTTCCCCTTAATCCCATGATTTATGTGGAGTATGAGGATCTCGATCCAGCCACTCGTTACAAAATGGAAGTTTCTGGCTGGATTAACCCACCCTATGAAGAAAGTGGGGAAGAACCTGACCGCGAGCGAATCTTAGAATCGCGTTTGATTCTTTCTCAAGACTTTGGCCCTGTGAATATTGCCTTTAACTGGATTAACGAAACAGAACTGGAAACGGGTCACACTGCCTTTGGTTATTCACTGGGAACCATGTGGATGATTCACAAAAAACACGAGCACTCCCATGGTGAGGAGAACCACAAATCAAAAGAAAAAGAAGAACATGAAGGCGGAATGGGCCTTGGGCTTGAGTTCTACGGCGCACTTGGAGATTCAAAATCCTTTGGCTTAAAACCCTCCCGTCAGGAACATTATGTTGGCCCCATTTTCATGTACCACATCGACGAGCACTGGATGTTTCATACCCAACTGGCGATTGGTTTATCGAAAGCAAGTGATAACCTCGCTCGCATAAACTTTGCTTATGAATTCTGATAAGGGTTGACAAATAACATCTCTTTTTCTTAAGTGCACAGACCATGTTGGATATTTCTACCATTGGTCTGCTGATCATCTTAATTGCAGTGCTCGCCTGCCCCTTTGCGTTTAAATTTATCGAGCACCATATTGAGATCTTTCTATTTATCATGGGGCTTGCCGCTGCCCTGCTGACTCAAAAATTCAACTTGCATCTCCTCGGTCATGCCCTCTCTGAACCCGTCCCCATTACTTTAGCGGTCTTAGCCTTTGGTTTACTTTTTAAAATCTTTCGGAAAAAATTGGATCAAACGATTCGCTTCATTCTCAAAAAAATCCCCATTGCTTGGTTTATTGCACTGATTATTTTCATTTTGGGGCTGGCCTCAAGCATCATCACCGCCATTATTGCAGCATTAATTTTAACAGAAGTCATTAGCCTCCTCCCTATTGATAAACAGCATGAAAAAAAATTGGTGATTCTCGCTTGTTATGCCATCGGCTTAGGCGCAGTGTTAACGCCTATTGGCGAGCCGCTTTCCACCATTACCCTAGCGAAGTTAAAAGGTTTGCCTGGGGTTGATTTTTGGTACCTAGCCAAACTCTTAGGGCTTGAGGTTATTTTAATGTTGATCCTTTTTGCTGGCCTTTCGTTCTTTTTTCGTGGGCATCGTTCTCAAACAGGCCTTACTGCCATTCATCGTGAAGAAACCTATGGGGAAATTTTGCTACGCTCGGCCAAAGTATTTTTATTTGTCATGGCTTTGATTTTTTTGGGCAGCGGGTTTCAACAGTTGGTCGACCGTTATGTGATCCACTTATCGGCTGACTTGCTCTATTGGATTAACATGATATCGGCGGTACTCGATAACGCCACACTGGCCGCTACTGAAATTAGCCCCAACATGGATGCCATTCATCTCAAGAAAATTTTGATGGGGCTGCTCATCTCAGGGGGAATGTTGATCCCCGGCAACATCCCAAATATTATCGCAGCCGCAAAACTCAAAATATCCATGAAAGATTGGGCAAAATTTGGTGCACCATTAGGGCTGGTCGTTATGCTGGGCTATTTTCTGATCATAAAATTAATTTAAACTCCTGATGAAGAATATTTTCTACCTTGTTGTCCTTGGTTTGATGCTGGCAGCTTGCCGAGAGCCATTCCCGGCCCTCCCAGCAACACCTACACCAACCCCAACAGCAACGCCCACGCCTACTCCAACTCCTGAGACACCAGAAAATTTTACCGTTGCCTTCATTGGCGACCAGGGGCTGGGGAGTGATTCTCAAGCGGTTCTACAGCTGATCGAAGATGAGGGGGCCGACATGGTGCTGCATCAGGGTGATTTTAGTTATAATGACGACCCCGACACCTGGGATCAACAGATTAACGATATTTTGGGAGATAGTTTTCCTTACTTTGCCTCGATTGGTAATCACGATGAAGCGGCTTGGTCGGGCTATCAACAAAAGCTACAAACACGCCTAGATAAAATCAGTGGCGCCAGTTGTAGTGGTGACTTGGGGGTTCAGGCAGCGTGCACTTATCAAGGGATCTTTTTTATTTTATCGGGAGTTGGCACCATGGGGTCAGGTCACGAAGATTACATTACAACACAATTGGCCCAAACCGATAAAATTTGGCGGATCTGCTCTTGGCACAAAAATCAGCGGTTCATGCAGGTTGGTGACAAAACCAACGAAGTGGGTTGGACGGCTTATGATAATTGCCGTTTAGGTGGTGCTATCATTGCCACCGCCCATGAACACTCTTATTCCCGCACTTATCTAATGAGCAACATTGAAAATCAAACGGTGGTTTCTACCTCTAGCACCCTCACCCTTGATGCTGGTCAGACCTTTGTATTTGTTTCTGGCTTAGGGGGAAATAGTATTCGGGCTCAAAACGACTCCCTCGCTGCCAACCCTTGGTGGGCCTCGGTTTACACCTCTACCCAAAACGCAAATTTCGGGGCCTTATTTTGCATTTTTAATTACCAAGGCACTGAAAATACCGCCCATTGTTATTTTAAAGACATCGATGGCAGCACCCCTGATACGTTTGACCTGATTAGTAATTTATAATAGCCTCTCTTTTGTCATGAAAATAGTTTCTTTCGAAAGCCGCCTGGCGCTTAAAATAGAAAAATTGATCGAAAAACAAGGGGGGCAAGCCTTAGTAGCACCTTCGATGAAAGAAATTCCTCTCGCCGATCATGCCGAGGTTTTTGAATTTTTCGAAAAAATTGCGGCAGGCGAATTTGATTTTCTTATTTTATTTACCGGAGTGGCCACGCGTACTTTTTTAGAAATTCTACAAACGAAAATTTCCAAAGAAAAAATTTTACAGGGTTTAGCTAAAACCAAGATCGTGGTACGTGGCCCCAAACCCACCACCGTTTGCAATATCTGGGGCATCCCCATTGCCTACACCGCCCCTCAACCCAACACCTGGCAAGAGATTATCAACATTCTACAAGCAGATAATCTGTTGCAAAATAAAACCCTTGGGGTGCTTGAATACGGAAACCGCAATTTCCCCTTTATCCGGGAACTCGAAACCATGGGGGCCAAAGTTTTACCGCTTAAAGTTTACCAATGGGGCTTCCCTGATGACCTGACCCCATTAAATAAAGCCATTGATGAAATGATTGCTGAAAAAGTTGATTGTGTACTTTTCACCAGTGCCAACCAAGCTGATAATTTTTTAGAAATAGCCCGTTCGCGTCATCTCGAATTGCCTTTACGTCGGGCCTTAGCAAAAATGGCTATTTTTTCGATTGGTCCTTTTTGTAGCGAACGCCTGCGTGAATTACAAATTTTTGCCGATTATGAAGTAAGCCCCAATAAAATGGAAACTCTAGTCGAGGCAGCATTTAAACATGGCCCAGCCATTATAGAAAAGAAAAAGCAACGGGCCGAGCATGCTTGGGCCAAGGTAAAAGATTGTTTTCAAATCCCCCAAGCCAAAGAACTTCTGCAAAACTCCCATCTTTTAAAGGCCTGCCGCTTAGAAAAGACCGATACCATCCCTATCTGGCTCATGCGTCAAGCCGGCCGCTACATGACCGAGTACCAATTGCAAAGAAAAGGTTATTCATTTTTAGAATTTTGCAAAAACCCGCAAGCCTGCATGGATGCAACCATTACAGCCGTTGAACGTTTGGGGGTTGATGCGGCCATTATTTTCTCGGATATTTTACTCATTTTAGAACCGATGGGGCTAAAACTAGACTTTAAAGAAACCGGCCCCCTGATCGAAAACCCCATTCGCGATCTAGCTGCAATCGAAAAATTAAGCCCACCCATGATTGAAGAATCACTAGGTTTTGTGCTTGAGGCCATTAGGCTCACTCGAAAAAATCTGCACCCTCGCATCCCTTTAATTGCCTTTTGTGGGGCCCCCTTTACCTTGGCTTCTTATATGATTGAAGGCAAGGGTTCTAAAAATTTTATCCCCACTAAAATGATTATGCATAGCGACCCAGAGACATGGCACCTTTTAATGGAAAGATTAGTGGCGGCTTTATGCGATTATCTCTTGGCCCAAGTTAAAGCTGGGTGCCAAGTCTTACAAATCTTTGATAGCTGGGTGGGTTGTCTAAGCCCGCAAGACTTTGAAAAATTTGTTTTACCTTACACCCAAAAACTCATTGCAAAATTACCCAAAAACGTTCCAGTAATTTATTTTGGAGTTAACACCCAGGCGCTCTTGCCTTATTTTACCAAACTTGGCTGCCAAGTTATGGGATTAGATTGGCATGCTAACCTAGCTCACCTCCCTCAAGGTTATGAAAAACTTTGCATTCAGGGCAATCTTGACCCTGTGCTGTTATTTTCCAAACCCAAAGATTTTTTACCCGAAGTTGAAAAAATCCTGAAGGCGGCTGGCCATAGGCCAGGTTTTATCTTCAACCTAGGCCACGGCATTTTGCCCGAAACCCCGGTGGACCACGTATTAGCGCTGGTTGATTATGTTCATGAATGGAAAGAGATTTGAACCTTGACTATGCCCCAAAAATAAAGGTGATATTTGGTTCGTATTCCAAAATTTTATTTAATCTGAACTTGTGCCCGTCATATAATCATCGCCCAAATGGGTTCGATAGATAATTAATTCATCCACCAGGCCTTCGTAATAGATGTTGAATGGAGAAGGTTGTGTTCTTTTGCCAAGGGTTAGGGGTAAGTCTTGCACATCGGGCTGCACATTGCCTGTACCATAAGTCCAACTGCCAGGAGATGGAACGCCATTGATGCTCATTTTGGTAGAATTGGCATCCCCAAACTTATGAGTCAGAATAATGTGAGAGGCATTATTTAAAATAGGGAAACCTGTGCTCACCAAGTAATTGGGATAAACTCGTAAGTCCTGCGTGACAGCAGGATTAGACAAAGTAAAACCAAACTCATTAGTCGAAGGATTCATCATGAAGCTATAATTGCCATGTGATCCATCCCAACTTCCCTTTGTGACTACAAAAGCCCCGTCGTCCAAAGCCATCACGGTTAACCTTACATCCATGCCGATTGATTCCCCATTATTAAAATTTAGGCTGGGAGCGCTTTGTATATTTATATAATCATCTACACCATCAAAAGACATGGCACCTTGCCCTTCAAGCCACGTTGGGCCGCCGAATGGAATGCCATGATTATTCTCACCGCTATAATCGCAGATGATTTCGGCTGGATCATCGGCCCCATCGCACATGATGTTTTTGCTGGGATCTTCGTTGAACCGTAGCCATAGCACCAGACCTTGGTCACCGGTGGTTACGATTTTTTCTAAAGTATTGAGAATTTGAGCGCCGCTGGTTTCTTCGACTTTGAATTTGTAGTCTTTGCGTGGTTTTAAATTGGATAAAGGAAGATTTGTTCCACCAGATTTCTTTTCATCAATCGGTATCATTGCTGTCTCTTGGCCATTATTATTTAATTCAATCGCTCTTACTCGATATTCTTTATTATTTTCAGGTAATGTCAGCTCATGCTTGGGCCTTGTTTCACCTGGAAAATTGCTGATCACTCCGTATTTTGGCATATCAGGACCAAGGATAGTAACTTCAGGCGTAATGCTTCGGTCTGCATTACATTGTTCCTCGCAAACCTCTTTTGCTGTGCTGTTGCGGCTCGCCTTTAAAAGATACATCTGATTTTGTTGTGGCGTGATGGGTAATTCACCCTTACAGCTCATGATCCCATTAACAGGATCGGCAGCGCAATTCAAACTGGGCTTCGCTTGCCCTTCAATCGTGATCGTGTTTTTTTCTACATTCTCAATCTCATAACTTATCTTACCGCCTTCCCAACCCTTCCATAATTCCCCTGCCTGGTAGGTCTTAATCTTTGGCTTATTACGTACCTTGAATTTAATCGTTCGGGTGGGTGGAATGCTCCCATCACTTTGAGATGCGCTCACCAAAATCTTGACTGTCCCTCCCTCTTCGGCATGGCTTACATCTAAGGTATAGGTCGCACTATTTGAATTGGTCGAAACAGGGCTTAATGGAACCATTAATAAATCTTCATTGATATCTTCATCTGACTTTTCAAGGGATACGGCTGCTAATACCAATGTTGTATTGGGTTGATTAACAACATTGAAAGATATGGGTTCGTTTCCAAACACCCACTTCCTACCCTTGGGTGATTCAATCTTAATGGGATTACTATTCGTTACTTTGTATTGCCCATTCCCCACCCCTGCGTGCTTGTTTTCATCCATCACTTCTACTTCAAGATTAACAACTCCATCCGGCAAGGCTTCGGTGTTAACCTGTCTGAAACTTATTTCTATTTCTCTTAACAGCACATTCTTAGTCTCTTCCTTTGTATATCCAATCAATGCTTCCCCATTATACTTCAGACTTATGTTCTCGACCCCATACCGGGCACAGGCTACCCCTTTAAGGGTGGCCATCCCCTCCAATTCTGTGCCTAGTTCTGGATCGCTAAACGCAAAACTGGGATGCGATTGGGTACTATTGATCTTTTGTAATTCTGCTTCTTTACTTTGCCCTTGGACGCTAGTTACCCCGTCACTAATAGTCCCCTGAATACTCCTTGAATTGAGTTGACTGGATACGCTCAGTAAATCCAATCGATAAACGGTCTTCTGAGTTACTTTGCCATTGGTGTTTGTGGAAACCTCACTTATCTTTGTAACACCACAAATCGGGTCGCTCAACTTCATCTCTTCGACATGTGCATTGTCCTCGCCTTCGAGGGTGATGAATAAGTCGGGCCCCTGCTGGGGTTGATCGGTGCTGATCTTGAGGGCTGGTGGTTGGGGGATACTTGTCTTATCGGTTGGACTGACTTTGTCTTTCAGTTCTTGGTAAGAACTCCAGCCATCGTTGTCTGGGTCTAAATCGGGGATGATGCCTTGGCTGATGGAGGCACTAATGTTCGGGTCTTGTTTGTCGACCTCATAACGAATGTCTGAGCTGGTGAAACTTACGGTTTCGGCGTTGCCGTCGCCGATTTCTTTTTCTACTTCGGCGTAGGCAAAGGCGATTGGCTGGCCTGGGGTTAAATATTGAAACTCGATGATGAATTTATACGTCTTGCCGCCGGGGAGTTTGAAGCTCTTTGCTTTTACGGTGCCGGTGGTTTCATCGACCTCCATGGTGGTATCGTGGACTTTGGTTTGGGAAGGCATTTCGTAAACGCGTAGTTGGGCGGCTAGCCAGGGGGTGGCTTGGGCGTTTAGGTCTTGGCTCCAGCGGCTGGGGATAGCGATGGATAGGGCGTTGGGGGGGGGTGTGAATGGGGTGGTGCAGGAGGTGAAGAGGAGGAGAAGAAGAAGAAGAAGAAGAAGAAAACAGAGATAAAATTGAAGATTCTTCGCCCTGCTGGGCTCTGAATGACATGGTAGGCTTGACATGGCACTTAACATCAATAATTTCCCTCAGAACCTGCTATATACAGCCTTGCGGTGGGACTCAAGGGGGTTTTGGGGAAGTGGCAACGGATTCCAAGAACCCTAATAGAAAAAGAGGGCGCCTATTCCCCTCGGTTGTTTCATCATGAACAAAACGAACTTTCTCAAATTGATCCATCCCTTTGAATTGGCTCATCCCTTTTCCCCTGCCTCCAACCTCCAAAATAATTTTCTTCCCATCCTTTTGAACAAGAAAATCAGGTGTCTTGGCACCTCGGTTTGATTTCAAGTAAGTCACCCCTTGATGAGAGGTTTTGAGCATTTGCACGGTAAAATCTTCTCGGAGGGCACCTATGGCCTCAGGGTATTCTTTATAAAGTAGGCGAAAGGGAAGATACATAAGAACCTTAGGCTCACGCAGCACATTCGTACCAGCAGGCATGAGCGACATCAGCACAAAAGCCTTTTCCAACAAATTGACGTATTGCTCTGCCTTATATTTTGTAATCCCGATGTTATTTGAAAGAGAACTGTAATTGATACCCTCGACAGGAGATTTAGCGATGAAGGTGATCAACTTTTCAATACTGGCAAGTTCGTCTAGATGAAGACGCGCAACGGTGGGGATATCTTCATGCAGGATCCTCTGAAGAATATTTGATAAAAGCGTTAAAATATCGGGCTCCTCAAGAGAAAAAGGATGCAAGCCCCCTTTGAGATAACTTTCAAAGGCATGCGGATAGCGAAGATGCTCCTTTTCCCAACGACGCTCAAGAATGTCGCTTAAGCTCAAAGGTGGAAGCAAAATATTTTGGGTAAAAAAAAGATATTCGCGAAAAGAAAAAGGATTTAAGAAAAAAAGTTTGATCCGCCGAGAAAGATCGTAGGACGATTCGATCATGGCCAATGCCACAGAGCTCGTAAAGTAAACCCGCAGGTGAAGGAAATCGTAAATTTGCTTAATGTGTGAATCAAACTCTTTGAAAAAATGCACCTCATCTAAAAAAAGCCGTTGAATGCCGTATTGGTCTTGAAGGGTTTTGGCAATTGCAAAAAGGTCTTCTTCTTTAAAGGTATCCAAGGAAAGATAAAATGAATCTTTTACCTGGCTCGCGAGTTGCTTTAAAAGTACGGTTTTGCCAGCACCCCTTGGCCCCACGATTCCAATAAAATGCCGGCCCCCTTCGGCCTGAAGGGCCTCGTATAAAAAGCGGGTTTTAGTCTGCTTTTTCCCCTCTTCCTTAGCCAGCTGATCTAGTTCAAACAACCTTTTATATATCATTATGTAAAATAATTTATCAAAATGTATGTTATTTTGTCAAATGATTTTATAAAAAGGCGATAAAGTCACACCCAATGGTTTTATGAAATCAGGGGAGTTTCTAGGTATAAGCCTAATCCGCACAAAGAAGCTTAAAGTAATTATGTGCGGATTTGTTATATTTAATTGACATAATCCGCAAGCTGAGAAAATGCCGGCAAGTTCAAAAAAGATCATCATCCTGTTCTTTGATGAATTTCAATGGAAATAGATTATTTTCATCACTACGTCACCTTGCAAGATATCCTTCGGCAAAAGAGTTCTTAAGAAAACTATTTTCGATAAATTAAGACTTCGTCGATGGAACCATAATAGTAAGAATTAAACTGCAGAAAAGTGGTTCGCTTCCCAAGGGTAAGAGGCAAATTGGGCATGTGGGGAGATTCATTACCTGTGCCAAAATTCCATGCCCCTAAACTCGTCACATCATTCACTTGAATGTTAGTAGAATTGGCATCCCCAAATGTATGGGTTAAAACAATACGGGAATTTACCCCATTTTCAGCAGGTAATCCTGAAAAATATTGGGGGTACGAGGTAACTGGGGGGTTAGAGTAAGTAAAACGAACGTCGTTACCATTAGAATTTAGTGTCAATGAGTAATTACCATGCGAACCCCCACTACCTTTCGTGACAACAAAAGCCCCTTCCGTTGGACTGATTGAAGACGGGGCCAACATCACTTCCATTTTAATCGTATCCCCAACATCAAAATTCAAACTAGGGGCATCGGGAATTTCTACATAATCATTCACGCCATCGAATTGAAGAGCGGTGCCTGTCCAAAAAGGGGCGCCAAAATTCAGGGCATGGTTATTTTCTCCACTGTAGTCGCAAATAGTTTCCCCAGCATCACCACCTTCGCAGGGGGTGGGGCTGGTTGGATCTTCGTTAAACCGTAGCCACAACACCAGATCTCTATCACCCGTGGTCACGATCTTTTCCATGGTACCCAACACATTGCCTTGTAACTTAGCAAGTTTTTCCAATCGAATCTTGTAATCGGTTCTGGGTTGTAACTGTGATTTGTCGAGGGTGATGATTGCACCATCTTTGCCCTCTTTTTCAAAATCAGTGGGGCCTTCTTGTAATTGCTCGTTCAGCCAAATCGCCTTTATTCGATAAGAGCCGCTACTCGGCAATTGAATTTCATTGGGTGGCTCATCATTATTCTTACTCACAACTCCGTAGCTTGGAATCGAGGGGCTAAGATTAAGCCCTTGGATCTTAAAATTTTGACTGTTGTTTTTGGAACCCCGAACCGCTGTAAGTGTGTAGGTGTTTTCTCCTATTTGTTTTACTTTGCGTTTCACCTCACCCTTACAAACATTGATCCCCTTCATGATTGGATCTTCGGAACATGGAAGCACTTCACCTGCTTGCTTATCACCACTTACCTCCACTGTATCGGTATTCACGACTTCGTAACGCAAAACAATTTCATATCCAACTGGGGCTTCGAGAATTTCACTACTAAATTGCTTGATCTGGGGATTATTGCGTACCTTGAAAGAAATCACCCGAGGTGGTTCATAACTTCCATCTGCCTTCTTAACCTGCACT
>JACPFA010000047.1 GCA_016183235.1 Deltaproteobacteria bacterium | reverse complement strand
CTCTCGTCCATGACTGCCTCAATCACCTCAATTTTATTTTTATCTCTCATTGTTAGTAGCATCCTTCTCCTCCTTTCGGAGGATAGCTACTGACATTTTCACTCGGCAGTTAGTACTGACACTTTCACTCGGCTACCACAATCAAACGAAGTGGGGTTGACAGTGTTCTCAATCCTGCTTATAGACTCTTTGAACAATAACTTGGTGCTTCAAGGGAAGCTTGTGTAAATCAAGCGCGGTCCCGCCACTGTAATAGAGAAAAACGTTTCTTCAAAAAACAGCCACTGTCCATTCAAGATGGGAAGGCTTGAAGAAATCTCTTAAGCCAGGAGACCTAGCACAAAGTTCAACTATAACTTATCTCTTCGTGGGCTTGAGAGATGGGCGCGGTCGCTATTTTATTTATATTTTTGTTTTCTTGTCTTGCTTGGGCTGAACCGCCTTTGTCAGGCGAAGCGGATTTAGGTGAGATTGTAGCCGAAGAAGAAATTTCTAAAGAATCTTTAGAAAAACCCTCGGCTTTTTCTTCTATTATTCAACCTAAAAAATTTAAACTGCAAATGCGTACTTTGCCCGAGGTCTTAACTAAAGAAGTCGGGGTTTACACCAAAGAAACCAGTGGCCTGGGGCATTACACGACCTTGCAGATCCGTGGATCTAGTAGTGAACAAGTGGCGGTATTTGTGGATGGCATTCGTATCAATACGCCGCAGGGGTATTCACTTGATTTTTCGACACTGCCCTTGAACGCGGCGGATCGAGTGGAGGTCATTCGTGGTGGGGGGAGCAGTCGTTTTGGTGGCGATGCCATTGGGGGAGTGGTGAATATTGTGAGCCAGCAAGCCGTGGGAGAAAAAGATTATCATTTGGCTTTAACAGGAGGTTCTTTTTGGACAGCACGCCTGGATGGGGGAATCAGTAAGCGCTTTGAAAAATGGGGATTTCAAATCAATCATACGCATTTAAATTCTCAAGGTGATTTTAAATTTAAATCGACTCCGCTAACCATTGGGGGCCGTGCGTTTGGAGGCGGCCAAACTTTTACTCGCGAAAACAATGCTATTTTGAGCGAAAATTTATTTTCGCGGTTTGATTTTGCTATCAACAAAAATTGGTCAGCCACTTGGGTCAATAATCTCTATTACAGCGATCGTGATATCCCTGGCACAGAAGCCCAAGTCATTGAAGGGTTGCCTCTCAATGCCCATGAAAATTTAGCGCGTAATACCATGGGGTTAAAATGGATGGGGCACAATGTTGGGATGCAAAATCTTAACCTTACCTTTTTACCATCGGTTAATTTAAGCCGCAGTCATTTTATGGACCTGACCCCAGCCTTAGGTGGGGCGATTGATGTCACTTATCTCAATGTCAACTTTACCCAACAAGCGAGTGCGGATTATTTCAAGACCTTTGCCAAACACAATCATGCCTTTAAACTTTTGTATGAATTGGGAGTCGATTATTTTCGTGATGATTATTTGCAAGGTGGCGCTGCGGCCATTGGAAATAAAACTCGACTTAGCAATGCCCTATTACTGCAAGATGAAATCTCGCTATGGCAGGAAAAACTTTATTTAAACCCCAGTTTACGTTTTCAGCACGCCTTAGATTTTGGCAGTGAGTGGGCAGGGCATTTGGGAATCATTTTAAAACCCATAGCTCATCTTTATTTTAAAATTAATGTTGGCAATTCTTTTCGGTTTCCTAATTTTACCGAACTTTATTTGCCCAATCTTGGTTACCTGCGGGGCAATCCTCAATTATCAAAAGAATCAGCTTTTAATTTTGATGGGGGGGTGGGGGTAAAATTTTCTAAATTAGAGGCCGAAGTCGTTTACTTTCGTAATGACATCGCCAATTCAATTATTTTTGTACCGGTGAGTGCCTATACGATTGCACCGATCAACACCAACGATCTTGTGACCCAAGGAGTAGAAACCAATCTTACGGTGCAGCCTTTTTCTTTTTTGGAATTAAAAGGCAATTATACTTTTTTAGATTCTAGTTTTGAAAATAGTTCGGCTCAACTTCCTGGTCGCCCCCGGCATAAAATTAATGGCTCGATTGAATTGAGTAACGCTTGGGGTGTTTTATTTGCAGAAGTCAATTGGGTGGATGATTTGCCGATCGATTTTGCCAATACGACTTTTATTAAAAATCGAACCCTCGTGGATGTAGGCGGGACGCTTAAATTCAAAAAATTTTATTTTTTAACCGTACAGGTAAAAAACGTTAGCAATGTGTCGACGTTAGATGCGCGTGGATTCCCGCTGCCGGGAATACAGGCGTATGTGACGGTGGGATATAAGAGTTAAAATGGATGCCGGATCAAGTCCGGCATGACGGCATTACGTCATCCCGGCCCTCGAGCCGGGATCCATATATGACATTGATAATAGGAGTAACAAATATGAACAAGATAAAACGATATTCTATACTAATCATTTTATTTTTCTTTGTGGGTTGTGGTGGGGGGATTATCACCCAAGAAAATACCGAGGAACAATTTAGTAGCACGGCGCCTTGTAAACCGGTTGCTGATGATGGCAAACAATTGGCAGGAAGTTGTGGCAGTTTAAACCTGGGGTCGTTGTTTCCCGCTGATATCGATATCCCCAATATTGACGGGATGCGAGATACAGCGTTTATTACGCTGGCTGAACCTCCTTACTTGGTCCCGATTGATTTAAACAATCTCCAAGCGAGCCTCAAATTTTTTGGACTTGATCTTGGTACCTTGCCAAAGGGGTCAAGTCTTGATTTTGGAGTTGGGTCTTTCTTTTTAAGCCCCACCCAAGGGTTTTTATTAACTGGGGCAAGCCTGGTTTATTTTAATCCAACCAGCGGCCAAATTTTGCAAGCGGTCTCACTGGCCGATGTTTTTAAATTGAAACAACCTTTGTTGCTTTCGGAGGCTGTGGATACAGATGGTGACGGGGACCAAGAAATTTCTTTATCAGGCAATTTCAGCCCTTCTTTTGCTTCAGATGTAGTTGTGTCACAAAATAAGGTTTTTGTCAGCATGGCCAATTTGTATTTCACAGCAACGGGTACAACATATCGCGCCAAGGGCATTTTGCGTCTTTATGATTTGCACGACAGTTCACCCTACTTGACGATCGCTGCCACCCCTTATCTTGAGGTGAGCGGATTTAATCCCACCGGCCTGCTTTTAAGCAAGGTTGGTGATTTGATCATCACCAATTCGGGAGATTTTAAATACGATGAAGGTTTTAAACCAGTTCCTACGACACCTTCACTCTTAGATCGGTTGAACACCACAACTTTAACAACCCTTACTTCGCTTAATATGGGCATGGTAGGTTTGACGTTCAAAAAAATAGCCTATGCTGCCGAAGATAATTTGGGATTTATTGGCAGTTATATGGAAAACAAATGTTATGCGATTGATCTCAATGCTATGACCACGGTGCGTGGTGCGAGTAATCCTATTTATTTAGGCAGTCAACAAACCCAGTTGCAATTTATTAGTGACATGGCCGTGCGAGCCGATGGTGAATTGCTGGCGGTGGCTAGTTTTAACGACAATAAAATTTTTGGGATAGATTTGGGTGATGCCAATTATCCCTTACTATCAGAAGTATTAGATTTTACAGAAACCGATAATCCTGGGGTAACAGGGGTTGGCCCGATTGCCTTTAGGCCAGGGACTCCGGGCACTGATTTTAGTGGGCCAGACCTTTTTATCATTCAAGCCAGTCCAGGCGTGTTGAAGGCCGTGCAAACGTATTGATGTCGTCATAGAGATTGCTTCGGCTCGCCTCGCAATGACACCGCCCCCATGTCATTGCGAGGCAATCTTGCCGAAGCAATCTCTAAATTAGGAGAGTGAATCTTATGAAACAAATAAAATTCCTATTTTTAATTTTATCACTGTTAGGTTTGAGTGCCTGCGGTTCAGAAGTTTTTCAAGAACCTAAAGCCACGACCAATCAAGAAGAGCTTCCAGCACCCACGCCTTCGAGCTTGCCAGCTGTGATAAAAGAAAACCCTATTAAAATTTCTAAAGTTGATTTGGTGATTGATGATCAAATGTTTGATCCTGCAATCCCCTTACAACTGTGTTTATCTGATCAAGTGAATATATATTTGAAATTAACCGATCAGCAAAGTCAGACTTATTTAGTTCAGAATGAATTTCAGGGTAAAGGCATTCAATGGTTTAACTTTGGGCCCATTTTATTTTCAATCAATGAAGCAGGGCAACTGACTGCGAGTAAAGTTGGTTATACTTATTTGATTGTTTTACACCCAGAGTTTGGCCGATCTTATTTAGTCAAAATTTGGGATTGTTCTTTACCACCCACTCCAAGCCCAAGCCCAACGCCAACGGTAGTGCCAACATCAAAGCCGTTTCCAACTCCGATCGTTACTCCTACTCCGACCCCCACCGAACCCCCTCCGCCTCCACCGCCCGTGGTAGAAGAAGATCCCAATGACTCAAAAATAGTTACGGGTTTTAAAGTAGAACCGCAATTGGTCATCATCGGCGAGCTCAATGACCATGCCACTCAATTTTACAGAATTTTTTCAGATGGGACCCAGGCCCCACTTAATGAACAACAAAAAATGGCTTTAAGTTTTACTTCGAGTGATTTACAAGTTGCCCAATTGCATAAAAATGGAAATATCTCAGGCGAGCAATCAGGTTGCGCCCGAATTGAGGTGAGTTGGGGGAATTACCATCAAACAATTTATATTTCTCGTGACCTGGCACCTTTAGAACAGCATTTTGATTCGTTTGCAGATCGGGTGGTTTGTTTTTTACCAGGAGCGGGGGCTGGGTTTGGTAGTAATAAGTTTCCTGAAATTGTGTTGGGCTCTCCGCAGGGGGGCGGAAATTTGGGGGCTGGTTTAAATGTGCTTTCCCTTGGGACCAGCGGTGAGATTATCTTGGAATCAGAAAGTTTTGCTTTTGATGGGCCAGGGGCTGATCTTATGGTTTTTGAAAATCCATTTTTGATTGGCGGCAATCCTAATAATCCCTTCAAAGAATTAGGGACGGTCAGTGTCAGTCACAATGGGGAGGCTTTTGTTGATTTTGCTTGTGATGCAGACAATGCGGCCTTGCTCTATCCGGGTTGTGCGGGCGTTCACCCCGTGCAAGCCAATCCCAATAACAATATTGATCCCACAGATCCTAATGTTGCCGGTGGAGATGCCTTTGATTTGAACCAAGTGGGCGTTGGTAGTATCAAATTTGTTAAAATTACCGACCTTGACAATGGCGGTGGTGGCGGGGCAGCCGGGTTTGATCTAGATGCCGTTAGCTTTCGCTATTTGGAATAAAATTATTCAGCGCTGTTGAAGCAATAATTGGTTGAACTCGCACTTTCTTCACAGTGATAAAAAATATGCAGCCTTCCTGAGATATCGTGATTAACTCCTACCGGCCTTGAATCCAGGGTGCCTAAGGCGACAGGGGTGGTCCAAGTGCTTCCTTCATCGCTGCTGCGAGTGTGGTAGATGGTTCGCCTTGAGTCGTTGAGGGTACCATAAACAAGATCAATCCTGCCTAACGAATCAACCTCCATGAAATGAATCAATTCATTGACTGAATCCACCGAACGGGAAATGCCAGTACCAATGGGTGCAGCGGTACTCCAGGTAGTTCCATTGTCTGTACTTTTGCTAAAATAGGTTTGACCGGTTGCGGAGGTGTTTAAACAATCGGCGCTACAGAGGGAAGTTTCGCTACCCACTTCACCTTCGATTTGTTCGGTGCGGGAACCACCGCTTTCTCCAGACATGGTGAGATAAAGCTTGTTGCTATCTAGAGGTGACATGTCAATCTGACAATAGAGCCAGCCATTCGAATCGTTAGTGATTTGGGTGGGGCTTGAAAAGCTAGAGCCGGCATCAGTGGATTGGGTATAATAAATTTGTTGGTTGGTTCCAGCACTATTGGTGGCCATGTAACAAATATGGAGCGTATCTCCAATCGAGATAATTTCAGGATAATAATGAATCAACGACGAACTAGAAGCTATGGTACTACTCGTACAAGAGGATCCATCCGTAGCACAGCGAAAGAACACTAAACGACTCAAGGTAGGTGAAGTGATTGCATCCCAAATTGCCATGATGCCGTCAAAATAACTCCCATTTTTATAAACATCGGCCCTAAATTGAAGGCCTGACACATCTGTTAACACTGAACTGCGATTTTGTTGGGTCGTTCCAGATTCATCAATGGTTTTCCATTTTAGTACCATAGAACTTCCTGAACGGTTGGCTAAAAAGTCGACATAAAAAACCGCGAGGGTGGAGGTGTCGAGATAAAAAATCGCTAAGGGAATTTCATTGTTGGTGGCCGTAATGTCGATATAGTCTTCGACAGGGCTTGCGACGTTAAGGAGATTGAACAACCCAAATTTTTCAGTACTGGCCCTGGAGCCACTGAGTTCAGTAAGATAACCCATCGTTTTGTGAAGTGAGCCAATGGTGGTGTCAAGCCGATGGCCAATGCCGGAATAGGCAACAGAAAAGTCTTGGCCACTGGTCACAAAATTTTCAGTGGTGTTGAGTTGTGTATCGGTGGCGGGAAAGGTGATGGAATCGCCCGTGCGGAGGTTAATGGTTACATCCACACATTCGGAGCCGGCACAACCGCGGAGTGTGGTGCTTGGATTTAAAGGCAAGGTGCTAGGAGGTGTGTAAAGGCCCGTTGTTGAAATTTCACCAAAAGATTCGCTTAGGCTAATATCAGCAGAAGTTACAATAGACCATGTGACATCGCTTTTATTAGCCGTGAACTGTTGGGTATCGTCTTTCGTGACGGTTACAGTGCCGGAAGGCGAGATCGTGAGCGCATCGGTCCCACTACCTCCACTGCTGGAAGTAGAGTTAGAACAACCAAAACCCCCACCACCTTGGGAAGGACCAATAGTCTGCCCCATCCCTTTATTGGTTAAAAGCGTCGTAATGCCAATAAGGATTAAACACGCCCCCCGCAAAAAATACCTCATCACCAACCTCTCATTACAATTAACTGTATCAAATAATTCTAGTGGATTTAAGGGGGATTTGCAAAGTGAATTTGTTATTCACCGCGGATGTAGAAAACATTGTATTCGGTGGTGCTGGTTCCACTATCTAAATAGAGCACGTGAACTCGCCCCGAAATATCGTGGGTTAGGCCAATGGGGATAGCGCGAATGGTAGCAAGCCCACCGGCGAGGGTGGTATTTGAGGAAAAAGTTACACCGCCATCGGTACTACGGGCGTACATGATGGTATCGGGCGGGGCGTTGGTTGCCCCAACATCAAGGGGCCAAATGATATCGATGCGACCCAGGGAATCCACCGCCATAAAATGATTAAAATAGATATAGGGTCTTTGAGTCAGGGCTTGTGAACTTACTTGTATGGGGGTTGAAAAACTACTGCCTCCATTGGTGCTTTGGGTAAAATAAAGATGATGGTCAACGGCACTGCCGGTTAAAGTCTCATTATAGGTGAGATAAACCTCGTTGTTGGGGCCTAGAGCAATTTGACAGAAAGCCGAAAAACCTTCTTGAGGGCTAATCCCTAAACTTTCTTTTAATTCAAGAGGAGTGGCCCAGGTGGTGCCACCATCGGTGCTTTTGGTAAACATCATTTCAAAGGTTTCATCTGTACCTAGATCGTCAGCATAACAAACATAAATTTCTTGGCCATCTTCACTCACAGCCAAGGCGGGATCTATTTGGACATTGGTAGAGCTTTGAATCACCTGGGTGCTCCAAGTTTGGCCACCATCGGTGCTTTGGGCATATTTAACTTGGCCAGTTTCAACTAACCCATCATCTCCATTGCCATCGTTGTCATCTTCATCAGAATCAAAATTATTTGTGTAAACCACGTGGAGATTATTATTTGCATCAATGGCAGAAGCTGCTGTGGCAGGCTGAGTGCTGACCGACTGAATGGCGACGGGGGTGCCAAAGCTGGCACCATCATTTTGACTACTCAAGTATTGCAACCCATTAGCCCCAGTTATAAAAACGCCGGGATTGAGATCACTATCAATGATCACACTTTGTGGAATTTGATTACCGGTTGGATCATTCGAAATATTTTGTAGGCCTACTAAACCAGACAGCCCCGATTGTTGATTGAAGAAGACATCAGCAAAACCACCACTATCAATCCCTAGCCACGAAAAACCAGTTTGCAAACTTCCTACTCGACTGGCAATGCGATTACCCGATCCTCCCAAGAGAGATTCAACCACTACAACATTAATGAGGATTGCGGTGGTGTTGGTTTGGGTGGTGGTGCCAAAACTAATACTGGTAGCCGTTCTTAAATTGACGGTGGCTTGGGCCGTAAGCCCTGCATTCGTATATCGTATGGTCACTTCAGGGTCGGCCGGTAACGTAGAGGGCGGTGTATAAAGACCTGCTGTTGAAATAGTCCCATTGCTGTCACCGCCTACTACCGACCATCCCGTTGATCCACCATTGCCACAACCCCAAGCCGTACCTCCTTGGCTAATCGAAGCGGTGGTTTGGGTGGCGGCAAATTGTTGGGTGGAGCCTTTGATGACTGTAGTCGTGCTAGGGCTGATTGTAAGGCTATCTGTGCCGATGGCAAATTGGGCAAGCTCTTCGCTTTGGGCAAAATTTACCCCTAAAAGTAAAGAAAACAAACCCACGCCTATTTTTAAAAAAATTCTAATTTTTTTCATAATTACAACGGGTTCTAAAGCATGGCAAAAATTACCCATCGACAAGCTATCCTGATTCATTCAAAATCATTTTTCAAGCATTACTTTGATGAGGGGGTATTATGCGGGTTAAGATAATTCTAGGGTTTGTTATTTTGGGTTTAGTGGGATGTGGCGGTTCGTCCAGCAATAATAATGATGATACTGACAACACAAATTTAGCGACTAATTTTGAGACGGCAGCGGGTGGGCTTGTGCCTTTGATGACGAGCGGAAATTCTTCCATTTCAAAAGACGAGTTATCAGCAGCCCTCACCTATGGTGCAGATTCGGGTTGGAGTAGCTATACTGGTGACAGCACCTATTACGTTTTAACCGATGTCTTTGGAGACCCCAATGTTAGCCCTGCGGTTGTGACTAAGATAAGGGTATTGCTCGATCAATTTGCCAGTCGGGTGGGGGAAATTCTTTCTACCGATGCATTGCTTGACTGTACCGGCGCGACAGCTTTCTCGGGCAGTGACGAGGTGACGATTGCCTTTTATGGCAGCATTAGCAATGGCACCAGCAGCGATCGCTATTTTGATTGCTTGGCGGTTACGACTGGAGACAATTCCGAAACTCTTTTGTATGGCCAAGATAGCAGTGGCATTATACGTGTGGTCCAAATGAGCGACAACACTTCGACAAATACCGAAGAAACAGGCACCCGTGGGGATGAATCCAACATTAAACAAGTCGTTTATACCACGTTTCAACAAACCACCGAATCGGGCAGTACAGTTTTGTATATTGATTTACAATACACTCAAGCGTCAATTTACAACGGTGTGGATGGCAGTTTCACCAGTGCTTCCGATAACGTAGTTTTTAAAAGTCGTAGCCGCATTACGGGTCGGGTTGTGCTTAGTAGTAGCAGCACGGTTTCGGATGGCGAAGGTGATTTTACGGTAACCAAGTATGACCAAGGGGTTAACCAAGATAGTTCTACTTATACCGAAGTTACCCAAACGATGGGGCGCGGGCAATTTGCCACCGGGCAAAACTCGATTTTTCAAGTTGATTCTACGGCCGGCGGGTTGAGTGGTTCCACCGATGTTTTTTGTATTCAACAAGCGAGTTCCGGAACCCCTACGGTGGTGGATTCTAGCAATTGCACGGCCTACGAAACGGCTTATGTTTGGAGTAGCGACTTTCCTTTTACACTTTCTCCGAGCATCCCCACCAATTTTGAAGACAAATCATTCTTTGCAGGCAACGACACCGATTTGATTGCTAATGATGGCTCAAATTTCACGATTCCTACTTATTAAAATATTAAATTGAGCTCAATTTTCATGAAATTTATCCATTCTGCAACATTTTGCAGAATAGTATTGATTATTATGCAAAGTATTGCATAATAGTAATATGTTTCGTTCACAGCAAACCATCATTTTACAAGACCTCCGCAAAAAAATGGTTTTTCTCACTGGGCCACGGCAGGTGGGTAAAACTTGGTTGGCGCAAGAATTAATGAAAACTTTTAAAAAGCCTTTATATTTAAATTATGATGATCCTGACCATCTCAAAATCATTAAAAAGCGAACTTGGTTGAGAGAAATTGATTTCATCATTTTTGATGAAATCCACAAAATGCCTGGTTGGAAAAATTATCTCAAGGGTATTTATGATACACGCCCACAAAATTTACATATCCTGGTGACGGGGAGTGCACGGTTGGATACTTTTCGTTATTCGGGTGATTCTTTAGCGGGGCGGTATTTTTTGCATCATTTGTTACCCTTGTCTTTGGCAGAAATGAACAGTTCGAGTGTGGCCGAAGAGGAAAAATTAATTCAGCGTGGCGGTTTCCCCGAGGCCTTTTTGGCAAATTCTGATGAAGACGCTGATCGTTGGCGTTCGCAATATTTGCAAGGCCTGATTCGTTTTGATGTTTTGGATTTTGAACGAATCCATGATTTTAAGGCCATCCAAAATGTTTTGGAAATTCTCCGTCGTTCGGTGGGGTCTACTATTTCTTATCAATCCATAGCCGAAGATGTGGGTGTAGCCCTCAATACGGTTAAAAAATATATTCAGATTTTAGAAGATCTTCACATTGTTTTTCGGCTTATCCCTTATTCTAGTAAAATCAGGCATTCACTCAAAAAAGAGCCTAAGCTTTATTTTTATGATACAGGAGCAGTAGTAGGTGATGTGGGTGCCAAATATGAAAACTATGTGGCGTTAAGCTTATATAAATATTTGCTACAAATTGCAGATCAAAAAGGCAAACCGGTTGGTTTGTATTACCTTAAAACCAAGGCCGGCAATGAAGTTGATTTTTGTTTGGTGATTGATGATAAAATCAAAAATATTATTGAAGCCAAATGGACCGATGATCATCTCCACAAAGGGCTTAATTATTTTTGCAAAAAATATCACCTTGCAGGCATCCAATTGGTTCATCACTTAAAAACAGAACAGCAATTTGAAAATATAAAAATTAAAGACAGCGCAACCTATCTCAAAAGCCTTTCCTGTTAGAACCTAAGAAGTCATGGTAATCGGAATGCGATGGGCACCGAAGGCTTTTGTAAAATTTTCAAAATGACCTGGCACCTTTTGATGACAAGAAGAGCAAATGCCATCGGCTTGGATGTGATAGGCTAAAATTTCATACCAATCCCGCACGATCAGAGGCGACTTGCAATGGGGGCAAGCAGTGGTGCCGCCTTCGGCATCGTGCACATTGCCGGTATAAACAAACTGCAGTCCCTCACTCAAAGCGATTTCGCGGGCTCTTTTCAAGGTGGTGGGTGGGGTAGGTGGGATATCCATCATCTTATAGTCGGGATGAAAGGCGGTAAAATGTAAAGGGACAGCATCGCCTAGTTCTTGATGAATCCATTGGCACATTTGGCGGGTTTCAGCTTCGGAATCATTTTTTCCCGGGATCATTAAATTGGTGATTTCAAACCATACCTTGGTTTTATGTTTCAGGTATTTTAGCGTATCGAGCACGGGTGCTAAATGGGCGCCACAAACTTTAGAATAAAACTCATCGGTAAAGGCCTTGAGGTCTACATTGGCGGCATCCATCTTAGAGTAAAATTCAACTCGAGGTTCAGGCTGAATATAACCGGCAGTTACAGCGATGGTTTTAATGCCTAAGGCATGGCAGGCATCTGCGACATCTAGGGCGTATTCTAAAAAGATCACCGGATCGTTATAAGTAAAAGCCACGCTTTTGCATCCGGCTGCTTGAGCGGCTTGGGCAATTTTTTCTGGGCTGGCCTGATCGGCCAGGCGGTCCATGTCGCGTGATTTGCTAATATCCCAGTTTTGGCAAAATTTACAGGCAAGGTTGCAACCCGCAGTGCCAAAGGATAAAACGCTGCTGCCTGGGAAAAAGTGATTCAAGGGTTTTTTTTCAACAGGATCGATGCAGAAGCCTGAGGAGCGACCATAGGTGGTTAGCACCATTTGGTTATTGACCCGTTGTCTTACAAAACAAGAACCTCGTTGGCCTTCTTGCAATCGACAGTCGCGTGGGCAAAGGTCACATTGAATTCGGCCGTCGGTTAAAAGGTGCCAGTAACGGCCAGGATGGATTGTTTCTATGTTTCCTTCCATTTGATCACCGTATAGCGTTGTAGTTTAACGCCTTCGGCCCAAAAACCACTCGACAACCCTGCCTTGGTTTTTAAATGGATGAGAAATTCTTTGGGGTCTGGCAATTGTTCCCAAACTTGGGGCAAAAAAGTGCTGCGATATTTGCCGTATTCAAAAATTATTCCATCCACAAAGGGCCTTAGTTGTTCGGTGGCAGTGGCCTCATCGCTAGATTCTATCGCTTCAGGGGCTGAGAGTAAAGACACCTCCACCCGAATGAGATTGAATTCGTCTTGGGCCAAAGGCGGAAAACGTGGGTCATTGAATGCCGAGGCCTTGGCATTATTTTTAAGGTCGTCTAATAAAGGGCGCCGGGCTTCAAGCGAACCAATACATCCTCGTAAGACATCGCTCATGGTCAAGGTGACGAAGGTGGCCGCAGGTTCAAGCAGCCATGGGCCTTCTTCGTAAGCCTTAGGCTCAAAACCAAAAGCCTCTCCAATGGCATTGCGGGCAATGATAATTAAATTTTTTCCTTTATCATTCATAAAAAGCAATCGAACTATAACCCACGACGCGAAATTTATCACCTGCAGTGTCCCCTGAATTTCGATAATCGATCAATTCAGGTTTTAGGTGACGTTGTTTAGCTATTTCAATCAACCCATTAATAGGCACCGCCCCACAGGCTTGATTATCTTCATTAAGAAATCTTAAATCTAAAATGTTACGAATGGTAGCGGCATCTTTTATTTTAGCTGCTTGATAAGCGAGATAGTGGGATAGGTCAGAACTGATGAGGATCATGGTTTCGGGGCCACCCCATAAAACATTCAAAATTTCAGCAATCGCTTGCGGGCTGGCTTCGCCTACCGCAAAAGGAATTAAAGAAAATTTTTCTAACATCATTTGTAAAAAAGGCAGTTGTACTTCTAGGGAATGTTCTTGGGTGTGGGTGGCTTCAGCTAGGGAAACTTGGGAGAAGCCTTCGAGTTTTTTGATGGCCGCTTGATCGATGGGGACAGAACCCAAGGGGCTGGCAAAAGATTGATAATGAGATAGGGCAAGCCCTTCGATCCAAGCATGATGGGAAGGGCCTAACAGAACGATACGCTGTGGCGCGGGGGTTTTTTCTTGTAATAAACGATAACCATAAGCCGCGGTAAGCCCCGAATAAATAATGCCAGCATGGGGGACGATCAGGGCCTTTAGATTTCCGGCCTTAAAGGGAGGTGCCTTTTTTACCTCCGAGAATAGGGTTTGCACTTCTTGGCGTAACTCTTGGGGCTTGCTTGGGTAAAATAGACCTGCCACTGCCATGGGACGAATCGTTGCCATGGCTGTAATTTAGCCAAAAAATTTTAGTTCAGCTAGTGGTTAATTCAGAGTATAAGAGGCCCAAACCTAAAAACTTGCCATAACGAAAGGATATTTCATGAATACCAAAAGACTGATTTACTCCAGTGTAGCGGTGTTTGCCTTTATTTTTGCCTTTGAGTGGGGCTTTCATCACATACTCCTTAGACCTATGTATATTGAAACAGCCCATTTGTGGCGTACCGAAGCTGACATGCAGCAGTATATGTTTTGGATGATCTTTGGGCAGATCTTGGCTAGCGTGATGTTTTGTTTCATCTTTGCCAAGGGCCATGAAGGTAAAGGCTTAGGCGAAGGGTTTCGCTATGGTTTTTATATCAGCCTTCTATTAAACGCCCCTAACCTCATTATGTATGCGGTGACACCTTATCCTCCTAAGCTCATCGGGGCTTGGGTTGGGGGGACGACCGTTGAATGTATTTTGGCGGGCATTTTATTAGCGGCGGTTTATAAGAAAGCTTAAAGGCACTTACAAAAATAATTTTACAACTAAAAGCTGTTCTATGACCCGGCCTGCAGCGGCGACCTTCACATGGATGACCGTTACGGACTTCCTGTCATTGCGAGATCATACAAGGGTCCTTCGCAAAGCCTCAGGATAAACTCAGCAATCCCACCGGTCAGACAGAAGAGATTGCTTCGGCTGGCTGGCCTCGCAATGACAGAGGGGCCCGCCGCTGGAGCCTGTCCTGAGGCGCATGCGTTGGAGCGAGGGTTAAGTGATAGGCTCGACTATGAAATTATTTTTGCCTTTATTCTGTGTAAACCTTTTTTATCGCTTCGGAGCAGATAAAATCAACGGTTTTGGTTGAGGGTAGATTGGGGTGAAATTCTTGGTTATAGAGTTGGGTGATGAGGGCTCGGTTATTTTCTTTATTCTGGCAGAGGCAGGTGAAAAGTTCGGCCTGGGCATTATAAACGAGCATGTCTTGGCTAGGTGTTCCGCAGGGTTTGCGGTAGCTGCATTGCACAAAATCTTTTAGAAAAGGCTTGATAATGTAACGGGGGTAACTGGCCTCGCAGGTTCCCCCTTTTAATAAAACTCGCCCACTCACTCCAAACCATCCCAACACGAAGATCATATCTAAAATAATAAATAGAGTAAGGGCGACTAAAAAAGATTTTTTCATATCAAGCTATAAAGATTATTGAGTAAGTGGGCAAGCATAGGGTGAGTGACACTACGATAATAATGCCGTAAATACGCGAAAAAAATCCCTAATAAAAGAAAATAGCCAAAATAATAAATATCAAAATGGGCAATGGCAAATAGTAAACCTGATAAACCAATCGTTACCATATTTGAAAATCTTTTGGCCAAACTAAATTGAATCAGTCCCCGAAAAAAAATTTCTTCACAAAAAGCTGGGACGAACGCTAGTAACAGTAGTTTTTTACTTAACACAAACCAGTTCTTATGACGAATGAGGTTTTGATAATATTGCACTTCGGGTTTAGGCAATGGCCAATATTGATTTTGCAAGTTAAGCACAAAGTTAGCCAAAACGATCACCAAAGCACTCAATAAGATAACGAGTAATAAATCCTGATAACGGGGTTTAGTAAGCGGGAAAACATAACGGAGGGAAGTGGTTGAAAAGAGTTTTACAAAAAGAAAGGGAATAAGTGCAAAGATGACTCCCTGCCCTATGGCAACACCCCACAAACCCCAAGTTTTTTCGAATTGGGTGCTTAAGCCAAAATAGAAAGCCAAGCTAAAGCAATATAAAATATAAATTAGAGTGATGGGGAGATTTTTGGTTCGTAACAAGGGATCTTTTCCTTAATAAATTAGCCAGTTGCAGTCCAGTCGAAAAAAGAATATGGAAATTTCTCAAATTTTTATTTTTTGGAGTGATTATCATGAGTCAGAAAAAAGAATTACGTTTGGGTGTGCCTAAGGGGAGTTTAGAAGAGTCGACCGTGAATTTGTTTAAAAAGGCGGGGTATCGCATTACCTTGGGGAGCAGGTCCTATGTGCCCAAGTTTGATGATCCAGAAATTTCGTCATTGCTCATCCGTTCTCAGGAAATGGCTCGCTATGTGCAGCAAGGGGTGTTGGATGCTGGGCTGTGTGGCCGAGATTGGGTGATGGAAAATGATGCCAATGTGCACGAGGTTAGTGAACTGCGTTATTCGAAGGCAACTTTAAACCCGGTGCGTTGGGTGATCGCCGTGCCTAATGATTCTCCCGTCAAAGGGGTGAAAGATTTGCAAGGCAAACGGATTGCCACGGAATTGGTTAATTACACCAAGCGCTATCTTAAAAAGCAGGGGGTCACCGCTGATGTCGAATTCTCTTGGGGTGCAACCGAGGTGAAGCCGCCGGTGTTGGCCGATGCGATTGTAGAATTGACCGAAACCGGTTCGAGTTTACGGGCCAATAATTTGCGGATTGTAGAATCTATTTTAGAATCGGTGACCGTGCTGATTGCCAATAAAAATGCGTGGAAAGACCCTTGGAAGCGCGAAAAACTTGAAAACATTGCGATATTGCTCAAAGGGTCTATTTTGGCGGAGGCCAAAGTAGGGCTTAAAATGAATGTTTTAGAAAAAAATTTAGAAAGTGTTTCCAAACTGCTTCCGGCCATCAATGCCCCAACGATTTCACACTTAAGCCAAAAAGGGTGGGTAAGTGTGGAAGTCATTGTGGATGAAAAAATTGTGCGAGATATTATCCCGGCCCTGAAACGCGCGGGAGCCCAAGGGATTGTTGAATATCCTTTAAACAAGGTCATCCCCTAATTTATCCACAGTTCACTTATCCACAGAGTGTATAAATGAGTGGATAAGGCTAACTCCCTAAAATCTGAGAAGATTTTTTAAATTTCTCCGTTGACTTGTACAAGCCTCGTGGTCTAAAATACCAAAAAATGGCAAAAGATGGTTTAAAGTGGTAAACTATGACGATGTTTCGCGGTCGATTCGAAGCTAATATTGATGAAAAAGGTAGGGTCTCGGTACCGGCTAAGTTTCGAGAGATTCTTTCTACCCAAGATGATGAAAAACTCATCGTGACCACCTTTGATGATTGTCTATGGGCCTACCCCACCAAAGAGTGGACCAAAATCGAAGAAAAAGTAGCTGCCTTGCCCCAATTTAAAACTGAGGTGAAGGCACTGCAGCGCGTGTTTGTTTCAGGCGCCATGGAATGCCCTATCGATCGGCAAGGCAGGATCATCGTCCCCCCCAGTTTAAGGGATTATGCCTTTTTTAAACGAGAAGTAGTTTTTGTGGGCATGACTCGCAAGATTGAAATTTGGGCCAAAGAAAAATGGGAACAAGTGTTTAAGACCGCCCAAGAAAAAATTTCAGAATCAAACGGCGGATTGCCTGACTTAGGAATTTAAAATCGGGGAGTCAAACATGTTTTCTTTGCGACAGGTGCAAGATGTGGCGGTCATCAATTTATTAGGAGAGATTGATGACCTGAGCCTTAACATTGTTGGCAACATGATTCACGATCTGCTTGAAGTAAGCATGAACAAGGTCGTGCTTAACTTTGAGCTGGTGGAACATGTAAATTATAAATCGCTGGCTGCCTTGCTCGATCAAACTTTAAAAATCCGAAAACTGAGTGGCGATATCAAGTGTGCCCACATGAGCACTTACACCTGGGAGATCTTTAAGTTTGTGGGCGCCGATCAAGTTTTGAAGATTTATGATTCGGTTGACGATGCGGTTATGAGTTTTGACTACAAGAACGATGACAATCAAACCTGGCATTGAGCAGGGCGAATTTATTCACCAACCGGTGATGGTGCAGGAGGTATTAACCCACCTGCAGTTGAAGCCCGGCATGGTGGTCATCGATGGAACCGTGGGTTTAGGTGGTCATGCAGGGGAGATTTTAAAAGTCATTGCCCCGAGTGGGCGAATGCTTGCTTTGGATCGAGATGAAGCAGCTTTGGAGCGGGCAAAAGTCAACCTGAAGGCCTGGGAGAGCCAGACGCTCTTTTATCATTCGACCTACGATCGCATGGAAGAGCGCTGGCGGTCTTCGGGAAGCCCTGCTGCTTCGGCTATTTTGTTGGATTTGGGAGTAAGTAGTTTGCAGATCGATGATGCTAGTCGTGGCTTTAGTTTTTTGGAGGATGCTCCGTTGGATATGCGAATGAACTGCGAAGATGAATTAACAGCAGCCGAAATAGTTAATCATTATTCGGAGGCGCGCTTGGTTCAAGTGTTGCGAGATTATGGTGAAGAAACAGCAGCGCCCAAAATAGCCGAGCGGATTCTTTTTGAAAGAAGGAAAAATCCAATTACCACAACCAAGCAATTAGCAACGTTAGTCATTAAGGCCATGCCGTGGTTGAAGCGCGGTAGAATTCATCCCGCAACGCGCACCTTTCAGGCCTTGCGGATTGAGGTGAATCGAGAACTGCAAATTTTAGAAAAATTTTTAGCAGCCCCCATGCCCTTTTTACAAAAAGGCGGAAGATTAGCTGTTTTAAGTTTTCATTCTTTAGAAGATCGCAGGGTAAAACAGTTTGGGAAAAATCGCGAAGCTTTCAAAAAGATCCACAAAAAGCCCTTAACCCCGAGTTTTGAAGAAGTAAAACACAACCCGCGTTGTCGAAGTGCCAAGCTAAGAGTGTTTGAAAAGATAGGTGATTAATATGCCTCTTGCCGTCACGGGTGCACGTTATCGGCCCCGCACTGTTCGTAATCAAACTAAAATATCTAAGTTTGCCCGCGTTCGAACCAGATTTTTAGGTTTTGTAGCGGTGGTGTTTTTGTTTACGGTTGCCATTGCCTTGCTACGTACCTGGTTTAATATTCAGTTGGTTAATCTTGGCTACAGTATCAATCGACAAATTGAACTGAAAGAAGAACTCGTTCAAAAAAACAAAATGCTTACTTTTGAAGTTCAAAAATTGAAAAACCTGACCCACATTGAAGAAATTGCAAAAAACGAATTTAAGATGAACATGCCAGCGAAAGGGCAAATTGTTTATTTAAGCCAACTCCAGGCGCAACCTGGTGAAGTTAATTTAGCTCAATTGTTGCATGCTGAAGAACCTCCCTCCCCTGTTGTGCCGGTACCGAAAGTGAAAAAACCAACCGGAGCAAGCAAAGAAAAAATGAAGGTGGCAAAAAATTCTAAGACTGAGTCAACCAAGGGTACACTTGAGTTAAAAATTGCGGCTAAACCTAAACAAGAATCCAAGTTGGTCGTGCCAGCGACGATCTTAAAAAAGAGGATGTAGAAAATCAAACCGGTTAAGGCCATAGGGCAATTTTCACTCAAAAAAGTTAAAGTTAAGGTTTTTTGTTTGGCAGGGGTTTTCACAATGGTTTTTGCTTTGGTGATAGCCCGTGCCATGACACTTCACCTAACTCGTGATGCCAAACTGCGTAATTTGGCGACCCATCAGTATAATCGTAAAATCAATTTGGCCCCGCGGCGCGGAAATATTTTTGATTCGAAAGGCGGAATTTTAGCCACCGATATTAAAGTCGACAGTGTTTTTGTGCACCCGCATTTAGTAGAAGATAAAGACAAATTTATTCGCGAAGTGGCCATGGCTTTAGACTTAAAACCGAGTGAGGTAGAAGAAAAACTAGATCCCGAAAAAAGATTTGTTTGGATCAAACGGCGGATTGAGCAAACTCAAAGTGAAAAAGTTCGTTCATTACAGTTCAAAGGTTTAGGGATTATTAAAGAAAGTAAACGGCTTTATCCTAATGCGGCGCTAGCCGCTAATTTGCTAGGGGCGGTGGGTTATGATTCCAAGGCCTTAAGTGGGGTAGAGCTGGCCTACGATAGTTTTTTAAAAACACAAGACCAACCGATTTTGGTGGAAACAGATGCTAAAGGCAGGCCCTTTGATTCAGAGGCCCTGATGTCTACCTTTAAACCGAAAAGCATCAAGCTGACCTTAGATAAGACCATTCAATATATTGCAGAAAAAGAACTACAGGAGGTTGTAGAAAGAAAAAATGCTCGTGGGGGCATTGCCTTGGTCATGGATATCCACACGGGGGCCATTTTAGCTATGGCTTCGTATCCTACTTTTGACCCCAATCGTTATTGGGAATTTCCGCAGGATCAGTGGAGAAATAGAAACATCACCGATTCTTATGAACCAGGTTCCATCTTTAAAATTATTACGGCAGCAGCGGCATTGGAACTTTTGGGTATGAATAAAAATTCTTCGATGTTCTGTGAAAATGGGGCTTATCCTGTAGGCAAACACGTGATTCATGACCATGGCCGTTATGGGCAAATGACTTTGGCGATGGTGATTAAGAAGAGCAGCAATATTTGTTCTTATAAAATTTCCCAAAAATTAGGCAAAGAACGATTTTATAAATTTGTTAAAAAGTTGGGTTTTGGAGAAACCACAAAAATTGATATTCCCGGAGAGATTCGAGGGATTTTAAACCCCCTCGATCGAATGTCAGAAGTGCAAATGGGCACCATTGCCTTTGGGCAGGGTATTTCGGTAACGCCACTGCAGCTAATCGCCGCCTATTCAGCGGTTGCCAATGGAGGGCATTTAATGAGACCTTATTTGGTGCAAGAGATTATGGATCACGAAGGTAACACCTTGCAAAAAACTCAAGCCCAAGTGGTGAGCGAGGTGTTGAGCAAAGAGCATAGCAAAGAATTAGTGGAGATGTTGGTGGGCGTGGTAGAACCTGGCGGGACCGGAACCCAAGCAGCAGTGGATGGCTATATTGTGGGTGGCAAAACCGGCACGGCACAAAAAGTGATTGAGGGGAAAAAGGGTTATGCTAGTAATAAATATATAGCATCCTTTGTGGGGATTGCCCCCGCCAAAGATCCTAAAATTGCGGTTTTAGTGTCGGTGGATGAACCCAAGGGGGATTATTATGGTGGCACGGTTAGCGCCCCAACTTTTAGCAAAATCACCCAACAAACCTTGGCTTATTTAGCGATACCGCAAGAAGCTACGGTTAAAGTAGTAAAGAATGAAAAAGATAAAAACAAAAAAGATAAACAGGGCAAAAAAGAAACCGTTGTAGCCGAAGGCTTTGGAGTAACCGATAAAACAAACCCATCGGAAGATTTGGTTGTCAAAAAAGCAGTTGCCGAAGAATTAGAAACAACCGATCTTATAAAAGTTCCCGATTTACAAGGGCTGTCGTTGCGAGAAGCGATTCGTACCGTCGAGGCCAAGTCACTACGTGCAAAAATGCAGGGCTCTGGGATGTTGGTAAGTCAAGAACCAGAGGCCGGGGTTTTGGTGAACAAAGGGACCGAGATCGTCTTGAATTTTGAACCTATTTAAGTAGAAGTTGATCCAATGTTAGATGCAATTCCTTTGACGGAGCTTTTAGAAGGCGTGGAGTTGGTAGGGAACCCACCGATTCCTTCCTTAGTGATTCGTAAAATTGTGGGTAATTCTAAAGAGGTCGGGCCGGGTTCGCTATTTGTGGCGGTCACCGGGCTCAAAATAGATGGGCATAATTTTTTAGGCGAGGCGTTAAAGAATGGGGCCGTGGCCTTGCTAGGTGAAAAAAATATGGACCTGCCCCCTTATGTGCCCTATTTGCAACTCAAAGATTCCAGGCGCGCCTTGAGCCGGATAGCGGCTAATTTTTATCGTCATCCTGCTTGGGCGATGAAAATAATAGGTGTTACCGGCACCAATGGCAAAACAACCGTTACCTATTTGATTGAGTGGATTTTAAAACAAGCCGGTATTTTTTCAGGCGTGTTAGGCACGATTAATTGCCGCTATTTAGATCAAATCATTCCTTCCCCTCTTACCACCCCCGATCCCATTTTTATTCACAAAATTTTATCCGACATGCATCAACAGGGAGTGCAAGTGGGTGTGATGGAGGTGAGTTCGCATGCCTTAGATCTTTATCGGGTTGAAGACATTCCCTTTGATTTGTGTATTTTTACCAATCTTACCCAAGAACATTTAGATTACCATAAAAGTATGGAACTTTATTTTGAGAGTAAGAAACGTTTATTCAAAGAATTATTACTCAAAAAAGGCAAAGGGGTGCGTAAAGGCATTGTGAATGTTGATGACCCCTATGGTAGGCGGCTCATTGATTGTGTGACAAATGGCATTATCGACACTTTTTCTTTAACGCCCAATCCCAAATGGACGTATCGGGTGAGTCAATTTTCTATTTCTCTTGATGGTTTAACCGCACAAGTCGAGACCCCGTTTGGGCCACTACCTATTGCGAGCCAATTGATAGGTGCCTTTAATTTATCGAACCTTGTGGCAGCTATTGTAGCGGCTATTAATTTAGACATACCTTTCAATACCATTCGCGAAGCTCTTTTAACTTTTCCAGGGGTGCCGGGGCGATTGCAGCGAATTGCGCATCCGCGGGGAGTTTATGTATTTGTCGACTATGCTCATACCCCTGATGCCTTAAAAAATGTTTTAACAGCGATGCACAGCTTGCGTTGTAAAAAGATCATTACAGTGTTTGGTTGTGGTGGCGATCGAGATGCATCGAAGCGCCCCGAGATGGGCCGCGAAGTCGCAAAATTTTCTGATTTTGCCGTGATTACGAGTGACAATCCTCGCACCGAAGATCCGCTGCATATTATCGATCAAATCATCCCTGGGGTTGAAGCCGGGGGTTTGGTAAAAGGCAAGTCTTATCTCGTGGAACCTAACCGTCGCCAGGCCATTGCTCAAGCCCTGGCGATGGCTAAATCGGGGGATGTTGTGTTGATTGCTGGCAAGGGGCATGAAGATTATCAAATCATTGGGACAACCCAAACCCACTTTGATGATGCAGAAGTCGCTAAGGAATTTTGCTTATGATTCATCAAACCCTTGTTCAAGCCAATCATGCGATGTTGGGTAAAGTTGGCCAAGGCAATCCTGAAGCTACCTTCAGGGGCGTTAGCACCGACACTCGTTTACTTAAGAGAGAAGAGTTGTTTTTTTGTTTGTTGGGTAAAAGGGATGGGCATGAATTTATTGCCGAGGCTTTGGTTAAAGGTGCCAGTGGTGTGGTGATCGATCAAGCCCATGCGAATTTAATAGCCCAACATCCTAAAAAAAATTTTATCATCGTGCCTGATACGCTAAGCGCCTTGGGTGATTTAGCCAGGGCTTGGCGGCGGCGCTTTGATATTCCTATTTTGGCCATCACCGGCAGTAGTGGCAAGACGACCACCAAAGATTTTTGTGCCCTGGTTTTAGCTTCTCAATATCAATGTTTGGCAACGACGGGGAATTTGAACAACCTTATTGGAGTGCCGCTTACTTTATTTGGGTTAAATGCGAATCATCAAGTTGCCGTGATTGAAATGGGCATGAATGATTTTGGCGAAATTGATCGCTTAGCCGAAATCACCGAGCCCACCATGGGAGTGATTACCAATATTGGGCCGGCGCATTTGGAAAAACTAAGCGATCTTAGCGGGGTGGCCAAAGCAAAAGGGGAATTGTTTGCTCGATTAAATACCGAAGGAGTGGCCTTAGTGAATGGCGATGATCCTGCTGTGGTTCAACTTACAACCCTGGCTCGAAAAATTGTTTATGGCACCAAGGATTCGGCCGATGTTCAAGCAACGAAAGTGCGACAAACAGGGTTACAATTAGAAATTGAAGGGACTCTTTTCAAAGAGCCGTTTGCCGTTAGTCTGCCCATGTTGGGCACGCATAATGTTTACAACGTATTGGTGGCCTTAACCGTGGCCAAATTGCTGAAAGTGCCCATTCAACAGGCCTTGCACGCCTTGTTGCAATATCGAGGCCATGCTCATCGTTTAGAAGTTTTGCAGCTTAAAAATGGGGCCTTACTGATTGATGATTGCTACAATGCCAATCCCCTTTCCATGGAATCAGCCTTGCAAGTATTGCGGGATATCGATTCTAACAAAAAGACCTTAGCGATTTTGGGAGACATGCTAGAGTTGGGCGACTATAGCGAGGCAGGCCATCGCCGTGTTGGCAAGAGGGTGGCTGATTTGAAGATCGATTACTTGGTTGCAGTGGGTTCTCATGCGCACTGGCTGGCAAAGGCCGCCATTGCGAGCGGGATGAATCCTGACCAGGTATTATTAACTCAAGATATAACGTTGGAGCACCCCACTTTTAAAAATTTTTTAGCCAAGGCAGAAGTCTTATTAGTCAAAGGCTCACGAGGGATTCACTTGGAAAGGATTGTTGCTGAGCTTACGTCATAATTGATGGATGGCTGTCATTGCGATCCATGTCATCCCGGACTTGATCCGGGATCCATGATGACAAAGCAATCTCTCCTATTAGAAAGGTCATTTACTTATATGTTTTATGAATTTCTCTTCCCCTTGGGGGAAGAATTTCCTCTTTTCAATGTATTAAAATATATCTCCGTACGTACGGTGGGGGGATTTTTTACCGGGCTACTCATTTTCATGATTTTTGGAAAAAAATTCATTCGATTTTTAATTGCCCATGAAGTGGGGCAGTTCATTCGTGGCGAAGGGCCTAAGTCTCATTTTGAAAAAAAGGGGACACCCACCATGGGCGGGGTTTTGATTTCAATAGCGGGCTTAGTCTCTACCCTATTATGGGGGGATCTTCATAATTCTTATGTTTGGTTAGTGGTGTCGGTATTTATTTTTTTTGGGTTCATTGGGTTTTTAGACGATTACAAAAAGCAGGTTAAAAAAGAAAACCAGGGCCTGGATGGAAAAACCAAATTGCTTTTGCAACTCACCTTTGCCTTTGTGGTTGGGTTTATCATGGTGGCCTTTTTAGATTTTTCCACCGAACTCAACGTGCCTTTTTTCAAAAATTTTCATCCTGACTTAAAAGGGTTTTATATTCTAATGGCCGTGTTTGTCATTGTGGGTTCCAGCAATGCCGTGAATCTAACCGATGGGCTCGACGGCCTGGTGGCAATGCCCAATATCGTGGCATTTATTACTTATGGGATTTTTGTATATGTCATTGGTAATTATAAGTTGGCGGGCTATTTGCAGGTTCCTTTTGTTAAAGGGGTGGGCGAATTGGCCATCTTTTGTGGTGCCATTGCAGGTGCGGTAATGGGGTTTCTTTGGTTCAATTCTTATCCAGCGGAATTATTTATGGGTGATGTGGGGTCTTTGTCCATTGGGGCATCTTTGGGAACGGTGGCTTTATTAGCTAAGGCCGAAATCTTGTTAGTGTTGGTAGGGGGAATCTTTGTGTTGGAAACCGTTTCGGTGATTACGCAGGTTATTTCTTTTAAATTGACGGGGAAACGTGTTTTTCGCATGGCCCCCTTGCATCATCATTATGAATTAAAGGGTTGGGCCGAGCCTAAAGTCATTACCCGTTTTTGGATTATTAGTTTTTTATTAGCCTTAATGGCATTGGCAACTTTAAAGATTCGATAAAGGGTTGGATATGAGAATTGCCGTTCTGGGTTTGGGCAAGGTTGGTGTTTCGTTAGCCGAGCATTTTATTGCCTCGGGGAATGAAGTGATCGGCATTGATGATAAGCCAGAGGTGCGTCAATTGTCTGAAGCTGCTCAACAATTGAAGATCAAATTTTATTTAGCAGGCGCGGCTCCGCTTTTATCGGAGATCGATGAGGTTTATATCAGCCCCGGGGTTTCACATGATCATCCCTTCGCGGCGCAGGCTCGGGCGCAAGGTGTGAAGTTGCAAGGCGAGCTTGATTTAGGCGCGGCCTTAACCAAAGCCCCCATTATTGCGATCACGGGTACCAATGGCAAAAGCACCACCACCATGCTCATTGGGCATATCCTCGAACAAGCCAAGCTTAAAGTACGGATGGGAGGTAATTTAGGCACACCTTTTCTCGATTTAGTTAAAAATTCTTCAGATGTGGATTGGTTAGTGGTTGAAGTTTCGAGTTTTCAACTCGAGCTAGCCCAAAAATTTAAACCCAGAATTTCAGTTTTGCTCAATATCACCGATGATCACTACGATCGTCATGCCGGGATCGATGCCTACACGCAAGCCAAGGCCAAGGTTTTTTCGAATCAAACCGCCGAAAATTATTTGATTTATAATGCCGACGATTTGCAGGTGCTCAAGGCCGTGAAAGGTGCCAAGGCAACGCTGGTGCCTTTTAGCAGTATTCGTAAAGTAGAAGGGGCCTACGAAGACAAAGGCAAACTCACTTTTTCTTATCGCGGGAAGCAAGCTGCTTGGGATTTATCAAAAGTTCAACTTAAAGGTGTGCACAATTTAGAAAATATGTTGGCAGCCGTGGCGGCGACCAGCCTGGCGGGAATAGAACCAGCTTGCATTCAAACCGCCTTAGAAAGTTTTCGTGGGCTGCCGCATCGTTTGGAATTTGTTCGGAAGGTAGGAGGGGTTGAGTTTTATGATGATTCCAAGGGCACGAATGTAGGTGCGGTCGTGATGTCGCTCGCCAGTTTTGAGCAAGATGTGGTATTAATAGCAGGTGGCAGGGATAAGGGTGGCGATTATTCACCGCTTAAGGCCTTGGTAAAAAATAAATGTCGCGGGGTAGTGGTGCTAGGTGAAGCGGCCCCTTTGATTGCCCGTGCATTGGAGGGTTATTGCCAAATTGAAAGGGTCAAAAGCATGGAAGAAGCCGTTCAAAAAGCCAACCAATTGGCTAAAGGCTGCGGCTATGTTTTGTTGTCTCCGGCTTGTTCTAGCTTTGATATGTATCGAGATTATCACGAACGGGGTAATGATTTTAGGCGTTGCGTAGATCGTTTGTAGAATGCTTGAGGCTTTCATGGAAAAACGAGTCATCGATTATTATCTCATGACAGCAGTCTTGTTGCTTTTGGGGATTGGCGTGCTCATCGTTTATTCTTCGAGCGCCATTCTTTCCCTCGAAAAATTCAATGACAGTTATCATTATCTCAAAAAAGAAGTTTTGTTTGCCGTTTTGGGCCTGGGTTTGATGGTTGTTTTCATGAGCATCGACTATCATCTTTATTGGAAATTTATTTATCCCATTTTATTTTTTATTCTATTGGCACTTTTTCTGATTTTCGTTCCGGGCCTGGGGCATTCGGCCGGGGGCGCGCAGCGTTGGGTGAAGTTAGCCGGGTTTACCTTTCAACCCTCCGAGCTAACTAAAATAGGGGTGGTCTTATTTTTGGCTTACACGCTAGCCAAGAAAAAAGAAAAAATGGAAGATTTTCTGATTGGGTTTTTGCCAGCCATTGTCATTTCAATGTTGTTTGCCGGTATTATTTTATTACAAAAAGATTTGGGTACCGCCCTTACTATAACCCTCGTGGTGATGGTGATGCTCTTTGTGGGTGGAACGCGCTTTCGTTATTTGGGTTATGCCTTGCTTGCCGCGGTGCCGCTTTTATATTTTATGATTTTTTCAGTGGAATATCGGCGTAAACGCATCTTGGCTTTTTTAGACCCTTGGGAACATAAGTCCGACGCGGGTTTTCAGATCATTCAATCTTATGTTGCCTTTAACTCCGGGGGTTTATGGGGTCAAGGTTTAGGCGAGGGCAAACAAAAACTTTTTTATTTGCCAGCGGCTCATACCGATTTTATTTTTTCAGTCATTGGAGAAGAGCTAGGCCTTATTGGGGTGTTATTTGTCATTGGGTTATTTTTCTTTCTCATGATTCGAGGCTTCAAAATTGCTTTTAAAGCGCCCGATCTTTTCGGTACTTATATTGCGTTGGGGATTACCTCCCTCATTATAATCCAAGCCCTATTCAATTTTGGGGTCACCCTGGGTATCCTGCCTACGAAGGGATTGCCTTTACCCTTCATCAGTCACGGTGGCACCTCGCTTATCGTGATGATGGTTTTGGTAGGAATCTTGCTAAATATCAGCAGCCAAGCTAATCAACGCTCATGAAAAATCAGCTCATTCATTACAGCGAACTACTGGACAAGATTAAGGCTAGGATTCGTCAGGGGCAGACTCGTGCTGTGTTGTCAGCGAATGCTGCGATAATCCACACATATTGGGATATCGGTGCTATGCTTCATAACCAGCAATTGGTGAGGGGTTGGGGAACTGCCGTTATCCCGAAACTCTCGAAAGACATTCACAATGAACTCCCGCAGGTCAAAGGTTTTTCCGAGCGCAATCTTAACCGAATGATCGCTTTTTATCGGGCCTATCCTGAGCTTCATCTAATTTTGCCACACGCTGTGGCAAAATTATCCCCTGTTCAAAAATTGCCACGGGCCGTGGCAAAATTGAATCGGGATCACTGGGACTTGATTGCAAGTGTGCCTTGGGGCCATCATTTTTTACTTTTAGAGAAGATCAAAGACCTCTCGATCCGCTTTTGGTACATGCAAAAAACCATCGAGCAAGGTTGGGGTCGTGATGTATTATCCCTCATGATCAAAAGTGAAACGCACAAGCGGGAAGGCAAGGTTATCTCAAATTTCAGCAAACGCTTGCCTATGTCTCAATCCGATCTGATCCAACAAACCCTCAAAGATCCTTACATTTTTGATTTCATGACCCTAGAAGAACCGTTTCGTGAACGAGAACTGGAAACAAACCTGGTTCGGCACCTTGAAAAATTTCTGGTCGAACTCGGGCAAGGTTTTGCCTTTGTTGGTAGGCAATACCATATCGATGTCAGCGAGCATGATTTCTATCTTGACTTGCTTTTCTATCATCTGAGGCTTCGATGTTTTGTGGTCATCGATTTGAAAAAAGGCCCCTTCAAACCGGATTACGCAGGTAAGATGAATTTTTACTGTAATGTCATCGATGATTATTTGAAGCATGAGGCGGACAACCCAACTATTGGGTTAATTCTCTGCCAGGATCGCGAGAAGGTTTTGGCTGAGTATACCCTGCGAAGCATCAAAAAACCTATCGGGGTTTCGCAATACGAGTTGACTCGTGCTTTGCCAAAACAATTGAAAAGCAGTCTGCCGACAATTGAACAAATTGAGACGGAGTTATCTATGAAAAGGAGCCGAAAGAAAAAATCAAAGAATTAACTCGGTAAAAATGCCACGGTCTATGGCACAATACCGAAGCTGTCTATTATTATATTATGAAAAATCCGATTCGCATTATATTTGCTGGCGGGGGGACGGGGGGGCACCTTTATTCGGGGATTGCGGTGGCGCAGGAGTTGAAGCGTAAATATCCGGATGCAGAGATTTTATTTGTGGGGACGGAGTATGGGCTCGAAAAAACCATTGTGCCGCAAGAAGGCTATGAACTGCAGTGCATTGAAGTTGCACCCTTGAAGGGGTCAAGTCTCAAGCGTCGCTTAAAAAGTTTGGCTCAATTGCCCAAAGCCTTTCGGCAGTCTCGCCAAATCATCCGACAATTTAAACCCACCATTGTGTTGGGCATTGGAGGTTATGCCAGTGGGCCGCTTACCTTAACGGCCCGGTGGTTGGGCATTAAGACCGCTATTATTGAGCAGAACGCCTACCCTGGTTTTGCCAATCGCATCTTAGGAAAATTTGTGCACAAAGTTTTTTTGGCCTCCAAAAGGGCGGCGAGTTTTTTTAAACCACATAAGGTTTTTGTAACCGGTAATCCGGTGCGCCTGGGGTTTTTGAACGATGAGGCGGCAAGGCAAACCTCTGAGCGGTTTACCATTTTTGTTTTGGGGGGATCGCAAGGGGCCAATCGCCTCAATTTGGCTATGCTTGGGTCTTTGCTTTATCTGCATGACATTAAAGATCAGCTTTGCATTTTGCATCAAACTGGGAAGGCTGATTTTGAGCGAGTAAAAGAGGTGTATGCCCGCGATAACATCGAAGCTGAAGTCTTTGAATTTATTGCCAACGTGAAGGATTTTTATGCCCGGGCAGACCTGGTCATTTGTCGATCGGGGGCTGGCACCATTACAGAGTTGACGATGTTGGGAAAACCCGCCATCTTGGTACCCTATCCCTTTGCGGCCGATGATCATCAATTTTATAATGCCATGGATTTGGTAGATGCGGGTTGTGCCGAGATCATCTATGATTGGGATTTAACCGGGGAACGCATTGCTGAACGCATTAAGTTTTTTATGAATCACCCTGAAGAGTTGGCGAAGAGAAGCCAAATTGCCAAAACGTTGGCGCGCCCCATGGCGGCTAGTGACGTGCTAGAAGAAAGCCTGAATATGCTTTCGCCGGTGTAAGAAAGAGGTTTCATGTTTAAGCGATTTCAAAATATTCATTTTGTAGGCATTGGCGGCATTGGCATGAGTGGCATAGCGGAGGTGTTGATCAACTTAGGCTACCGTGTCTCAGGTTCCGACCAAAAAAAATCGAAGGTCACGAGCCATTTAAAAAAAATCGGGGCCAAGATTTTTTATGGGCATAAGGCAAGCCAAGTGCAATCGGCCCATGTGGTGGTTTTTTCTTCGGCGGTAAAACCCGACAATCCGGAAGTGATTGCCGCCAAACGCTTAGGCGTTCCCGTGATTCCCCGAGCCGAGATGTTGGCCGAACTCATGCGATTAAAATATGGCATTGCCATTGCGGGGAGTCATGGCAAAACCACCACCACTTCGTTGGTGGGCACTTTATTACAAGAAGGTGGCTTTGACCCCACGTTGGTGTCGGGGGGCATTCTTAATAAAATTCGTAGCAATGCCAGGCTGGGAAAGGGCGAGTATTTGGTGGCCGAGGCCGATGAGTCAGATGGCTCGTTTATGAAATTATCGCCCACCATTGCGGTGATTACCAACATCGACCCTGAACATATGGATCATTATCGTGATTTCGAAGATTTAAAAAACACCTTCATTGATTTTGCCAACCAGGTGCCTTTTTATGGTTATGTGGTGGCCTGCGTGGATCATCCGGTGGTGAAGGCGATTTTACCCAAGATCACCCGCAAAGTGATTACCTATGCCATCGATAGCCCGGCTGATTTTACGGCTAAACGTATTCAGTCGGTGGGTTATGGCCAAACCTTTGAGGTGCATTTCAAAGGTAATTCGCTGGGCAGTGTGACCCTTAACCTCATGGGGCGACATAATGTGGCCAATGCCCTGGCGGCGATTGCCATTGCCATTGAAATGGACATCCCCTTTAAAAAAATTGGGCGGGGTTTGAGTCAGTTTAAGGGTATTCAACGGCGCATGCAAATTTTATTAGATTCACCTGATCTAAAAGTCATCGACGATTACGGGCATCATCCGCAAGAAATCAAGGCAACTTTGTGTGCCCTACGCGAATCCTTTCCTAAACAAAGAATTGTGACCCTCTTTCAACCGCATCGCTACACCCGAACCCGCGATTTATTCCAAGAATTCACTCAAGCGTTTACGGGGACAGATCAACTTTATTTGGGGAAAATCTATGCGGCGGGTGAGGCACCGATTGCTGGGATTAGTTCAGAAAATCTCTACCGTGAAATTAAATCCAAAAATAATTTAGAGGCCTATTATTACGAACAATTAGAAGATGCCCTCGTGGAGATATTGGCAAAATGTGGGCCGGGAGATATCTTGCTAACTTTAGGGGCGGGCGATATTACTAAGCTTGGCCACAAGATAGCCTTGGGCCTTAAGAAAAAATTGGCACTGGAGAAAAGAGTTTAAACCTTATGGAAATATTATCGGCTCTCAAAGCTTTGGATCGTGTCCAAGGCCCGCTGGTTGGTTGGAAAGAAGCCTTCATGTCACAGCTTCGGGGCGAGGTTCGAGTGGGTGAACCCATGAAAAACCATACCTCGATTAAAATTGGCGGCAGGGCGGATTTGTTGATTATACCCGAAGATTTAAGCGATCTTAAAACGGGTTTAGGTTTGGCTAGAACTTATCAAGTACCCTGGATGGTAGTGGGTTTGGGCAGTAATCTTTTGGTGCGCGATGGCGGCATTCGTGGCGTGGTGTTTAAGCTCACGAGGGCCCTCAATTATTTTGAGTTAGTCGAAGAAACCAGCGAAGCGATGTGGGTTAAAGTGGGTGCCGGGTTTCCACTGCCCAAGGTGGTGGAGTTTGCAAAAAATAAAGGGCTTAAGGGTTTGGAATATCTTTATGGAATTCCCGGAAATATGGGGGGTAGCCTCAAAATGAATGCAGGCACGACCAAGGGTGAAATAAAAAATATTGTTGAGGCCATCACTTTTCTTTCCGAGGAAGGGAAATGTTTTACGCAAGGAGCAAATCAACTTAAATTTGAATATCGGCATTTAAAAACCCCGCCGCATGCGTTGATCCTGGAAGCCAGATTGCGATTAGTAAAGGGAGAAATCTCTGAGATTACCCAACGATTGGGGGATTACCGAAAATATCGTCATGAAACCCAACCCCTAGATGTAGCCAATTGTGGGAGCGTCTTTAAAAACCCCCCTAAACAGCATGCCGCCCGCCTGATCGAAGAGGCGGGTTTAAAAGATGTGCGGGTGGGAGGGGCTCGCATTAGCCCTAAGCATGGCAACTTTATTGTCAATGAGGGGGCTGCTACGGCGAGTGATGTGTTGGCGCTGATTGCGCTCATCAAAGACAAGGTGCGGGAGATTTTTGATATTAAATTAGAATTGGAAGTGAAAATCGTCGGCGAAGGATAATTAACCCATGTCATCCCCGCGAAGGCGGGGACCCATGATGCTTAAGAATCTTCCATTTTATTCTGTCGTGTGCAATTCTTCGCCACGTCTTTTCGAAGGAGGGAGAGGCAATTTGAGAAACTTAAGTGCAGGAGGGAGGCCTATGAGGCCCTCTGTCATTGCGGGGAGTCTGCGACGAAGCAATCTCCTCGGTTTAACCGGTGAGATTGCCACGCCCGTTGGGCTCGCAATGACAGATGCTCTCCGGAGCCTGTCCTGAGGCGCATGCGTTGGAGCCGACCTCCTGCGCTGAAAGGTTCTCAAATTGCCTCCCCCTCCTTCGAAAAGACTTTTGATCAAATAGGATTAAACTATCAGATGGCACATTTCAAAAATAAAAAAATCGGGGTTTTGTTGGGGGGCTTGTCTTCGGAGCGGGAGATTTCTTTGCGGAGTGGGGAGGCGGTTTATCAGGCCTTGGTGAAATTGGGCTATGATGTTGTCAAAATTGATGTGGGGCGTGAGGCTGCGGTTCAGCTTAAAACAGCTGGGATTGAAGTTGCTTTTTTGGCGCTGCACGGCAGGTGGGGTGAAGATGGGGTTATGCAAGGGCTTTTAGAAATGATGGGCATTCCCTACACGGGGTCTGGTGTTTTGGCCAGCAGCCTTGCCATGGACAAGTATTTAACCAAAGAGGTCTTGCTTAACGAAGGGGTTCCTCTCCCAGCGCATCGGTTTTTAGATGCCCAAAACAATACCGTCGAAGAGTTTGTCAAAGCCTTTGATTTAAAATTTCCCGTGATTGTGAAGCCCTCCCGAGAGGGTTCTACCTTGGGGATTGAAATTGTCCAAGAGAGGGCAAACCTGAGCGATGCCCTGCATCGGGGTTTAAAGTATGACCATCGCCTTTTGGTCGAATCTTTTATTAAGGGGGTTGAGGTTACGGTGGCCATTCTGAACGGTAAGCCCCTTCCTATTATCGAGGTTGTCCCCCAAAGTGGCTTTTATGATTTTGAAGCCAAATATACCCAAGGCAAAACCGAATATCTCATCCCTGCACGAATTTCTGCTACCATGGCTGCACAACTCCAAGCCTACAGTCTTAAATCTTATTACAAACTAGGCTGTGAAGGGGTGGCCCGAGCTGATTTTATTATCCACGAAGCGACCCCCTATTTTTTAGAGATCAACACCTTGCCGGGTATGACAGCAACTTCGTTGGTGCCCAAGGCAGCCCTGGCGATGGGGATGAGTTTTGAAAGTTTAGTAGAAGCTATTTTAGAGACCGCAAAACTAAAAAACTAAAAGCATTACAACTATAGTGTTTTAACTTTTAAATAGTCTGTCATCCCCGCGAAGGCGGGGATCCAGTGCTTAACCCTACTTACAGAACTGGATCCCCGCTTTCGCGAGGATGACAGAAAACATACTATCAAAAAGTTAAAATACTATAAAGAGCACTTAAAATTGAAAAAAATTTTCTTTAAAAAAAGAAATCGCAAAAGAATTCGCCGCAAACAAAGGTATCGGTTTGTTTATAAATTTATTTTGCTCATTTTGAGTTTGAGTTCGCTATGGGTTGGGGCTGCTTATTTTGCCAAGCGCTCCCAGTTTTTTGCCTTGAGTGAAGTAAAAATCCAAGGGACTTTTTACAAATTAGACCCTGAAAAAGTTAAGCAAGTTGCAGGCTTAACGCTTGGCGTCAATTTATTTCAAATCAATTTAGACGAACTGAAAAGCAAAGTCCTGCAATTGGGCGACATCAAATCCGTTTTTGTTAATCGAAAACTGCCCACGCACTTGGTGATTTATGTCGAGGAATATCGGCCCATTTTTATCTTACGTTCCAACGATGCTTATTTTTATGTTGATCAAGGTGGGGCCGTTTTTAAAGAGATTACCCAAACTCAAGACTCGCGAGATTTCCCTTATCTCACGGGTATGAGTACCGTTGACGCACAAGCAATTCAGCTCGCGCTTAATTTGAGAGAAAGTTACCAAAAAAAAGGTTTAGATAACGCTTTGCCCATTTCAGAATTGAATTTTGATAAAAATAATGGATTTACCCTCTACCCAGAAAAGAAAAAATATAGTATTAAGATAGGCAGTGACCACTTTGATGATAAATTCCAAAAATTATTTCTTGCATTGGATCAAATTAACCATTCAGATGGTAGCATTAGTTCGGTAGATCTGAACTATTTAGGAAAGATTTTAGTTAAACTCTAAAAAAGGGTGTCTATGCCAAAGCGGGACGATTTAATAGTAGGCTTGGATATTGGCACAACTAAAGTTTGTGCGATTGTGGGAGAAATGACCGAAGATGGGATTGATATCATTGGCATCGGTTCTCACCCAAGTAAGGGGTTGCGCAAAGGGGTGGTGATTAACATTGAATCAACGGTTGAATCCATTAAACATGCGGTGAGCGAAGCTGAGCTGATGGCGGGTTGTGATATTACTTCGGTTTATGCTGGCATTGCGGGGGGGCACATCAAAGGGCTCAATAGTCATGGGATCGTGGCGGTTAAAGAAAAAGAAGTGCGGGATCAAGATGTCATTCGTGTGATCGATGCTGCCAAGGCCGTGGCCATCCCTTTAGATCGCGAAGTCATTCATGTCTTACCGCAAGAATATATTATTGATGAACAAGATGGCATTCGAGAGCCCATTGGCATGTCGGGGGTGCGCTTAGAGGCCAAGGTGCATATTGTCACCGCAGCCGTCACCAGCGCCCAAAATATTGTGAAATGTGCCAATCGCTGTGGTTTAAATGTCAACGATATCATCTTACAACCCTTGGCCTCAGGCGAGGCCGTTCTCACCACTGACGAAAAAGAATTAGGGGTGGCTTTGGTTGATATGGGTGGTGGCACCACCGATATTGTCATTTATTCGGAGGGTGCTGTGGTACACACCGGGGTGTTAACCTTGGGTGGCAATCATATTACCAATGATGTGGCGGTGGGTTTGCGCACTCCAGCCGGGGAGGCTGAGCGCATTAAGCAAAAATATGGGTGTTGCCTCTCTTCGATGGTGCAAAAAGATGAAACCATCGAGGTGCCATCGGTGGGAGGGAGAAAACCGCGGGTCTTGTCTCGGCAAATTTTGAGCGAAATCATTGAACCCCGGGTAGAAGAAATTTTTAGTTTGGTGCGGCAACAAATTATTCAGTCAGGTTTTGAAGACCGAATTGCCTCGGGCGTCGTATTAACCGGAGGGGCAACCTTGCTCGATGGTATGCCCGAATTGGCCGAACAAGTGTTTAATGTCCCGGTGCGGCGTGGGATTCCACGTGGGATCGGTGGATTGGTCGATGTAGTGCGTAGCCCCATGTATGCCACGGGCGTGGGCTTGGTGTTAGAGGGGATCAAGCGTGCCAGCGAACAGCGTTTTAAGATTCGTGACAATAATATCTATTCTAAAGTTAAGGGTAGAATGAAAGAGTGGTTCGGTGAAATCTTCTAAAAAAGATAAAAATTCGGAGGATTCTATGTTTGAATTTGTCGAAAACTTAGCCCAAAATGCGAGGATTAAGGTGGTTGGAGTTGGCGGCGGCGGTGGTAATGCGGTCAACACCATGATCCGTTCTAGCCTCGAAGGTGTTGAGTTCATTGCCGTCAATACCGACATGCAGGCGCTTAAGTTTTCGCAGGCCCCGATTAAAATTCAAATTGGTCATCAACTCACCAAGGGATTGGGAGCGGGCGCCAACCCCGAAATTGGCAAAGGGGCCGCCTTAGAAGACGAAAATTCGATCGCCGAAGTGTTGCGCGATTCTGATTTGGTTTTTATTACTGCCGGTATGGGTGGTGGCACGGGCACCGGCGCTGCCCCCGTGATTGCACGCATTGCCAAAGAAATAGGTGCCTTAACCGTGGGGGTTGTTACCAAACCCTTTGCCTTTGAAGGCAAAAAGCGGTCTCGCTATGCCGACGAGGGGGTTGATAACCTCAAGGCCAATGTCGATACTTTAATTACCATCCCCAACGAAAAATTATTAACCGTGGCTGGCAAAGAAACCCCGATGATCGACACCTTCAAAATGGCCGATGAAGTTTTGTTGCAAGCCGTGCGCGGGATTAGTGACCTGATCACCATCCCCGGGCTTATTAATTTAGATTTTGCCGATGTGCGTACCATCATGGGTGAAATGGGCATGGCCCTCATGGGCAGTGGCGATGGCACGGGTGACAATCGGGCGATTGAGGCGGCTCAAAAGGCGATCAGTTCCCCCTTGTTAGAGAATGTATCGATCAATGGTGCCACCGGGATCATCATTAATATTACCGGTTCCAGCGACATCACGTTATTTGAAGTCAACGAGGCTAGCAAATTGGTGCAACAAGAGGCCCACGAAGATGCCAACATCATCTTTGGTGCCGTGATCGACGAAAAAATGAAAGATCGCATTCGCGTTACCGTGATTGCAACGGGTTTTAACAAAAATCCCAAGCGAGAAGCGGGCGTACCTTTGACCACCTTGCCAAAATATAAAGTGCCGGTGGTCAATCCAACTCATTCGGCTCCGCCGGTTTATCAATCCCCGGTGCAGAGACAAGCCCCACCGGTGCGCATTCCTACGCCTCCACCGGTTGAGCATGTTCCCCACACCACAAGGGCCGAAGCGCCTAACGATCGTTTTACTCAAATTGATTTGCTCGATCATGGGAATGAATCAACCAAGATGTCGGAAATCAAAAAGCTCGTTGCAGAGATTGGGATGGTAGATTTAGAACAAGATGAATATGACATTCCGACATTTTTGCGTAAGCAAGCAAACTAATGACTGCACAAGAAAAAAAAAAGGAGTTCCATCGTTCCTTTTTTAATGATTTCGTGGGGATCTTAAGCCTCACGGTTGGGGTACTCGTTACCCTTTGTTTATATTCCTATTCTCCCGCAGATCCTTCTTTTAATTCCGCTTCGAGTGGGCCTGAAATTCATAACCTCATCGGCATGGTGGGGGCTTACACGGCCGATTTTCTCATCATGTGTTTTGGGATTGCGAGTTATTTTGTGGCCGGTATCTTTTTTATTACCGGCTATCTCATCTTAATGCGCCGCAAAACAGCTTTTAAAATTTCCGAATTCTTTTTGTTGTTTGTTTTTCTCATCATGAGTGCCGTGTTGGTGCAGTTAAAATACCAAACCTTGTGGTTGGCCGGGCAGTCGCAGTTAGCCGGTGGGATCGTGGGGCATTATATAGGGGAATTATTAAAAACCTATTTAAGCAAAACCGGCGCTTATGTTGTGGTGATCAGCATTGGCCTCATGGCCTTGCTGTGGGCCACCAAAATTTCACTGGTGGAATTAGCCAAAGAGATCGCTAAGTTTGTGTGGTTAGTGCTTACTAAGTTAAGAGATGTTATTACCGACCTGCAAATTAAAGTGCAACAGTGGTTAGAAATCCGTGCTGCGAGGCGCGAAAAAAGTCGCAAATTAGCAAAATCATCCCCTCCCAAAATTAATCTTAAAAAAACCAATCCCAATTTAGAGACATCTGAAAAATCAGGCGACGATCGTGAACCGCTTATTTATCGACGAGAAAATAAAAATATCAAACCTTCCAAAGAAGATCAGCTTAGTTTCAATAAACTGTCTGGCACTTATAATCTTCCACCCATTTCATTATTACATTCCGAAGATCAAACCAATGTTGCGGTGGATGAAGGGGCCTTAAGGGCCAACAGTCGTTTGCTCGAAAAAAAGTTACTCGATTTTGGTGTTGAGGGCAAAGTCACCGAGATTCACCCTGGCCCAGTGGTAACGATGTATGAATACGAACCCGCGAGTGGCGTTAAAGTGAATCGCATTGTCAATTTAGAAGACGATCTATCGCTTGCTATGGGCGGGCGATTGGTGCGCATCGTGGCGCCGCTTCCCAACAAACCAGCGGTGGGAATTGAAATTCCCAACCATGTGCGTGAAGTGGTGTATTTAAAAGACATTATTAGCGAAACCAAATTTAAGCGCATGGATTCAAAAATCGCTTTGGCCTTGGGTAAAGATATTGAAGGGGTTCCCTATGTGGCGGATTTACAAAAAATGCCTCACCTACTTATTGCCGGTGCCACCGGGGCTGGCAAATCGGTGTGCATGAATTCAGTTATTTTGAGTATTTTATTTAAAGCCAAACCCTCTGAGGTGCGTTTTATTTTCATTGATCCCAAACGCCTTGAGTTATCGCTTTATGAAGGGATCCCCCATTTATTATTGCCCGTGGTCACCGAACCCAAAAAAGCGGCCCTAGCCTTGCGTTGGGCGATTATTGAGATGGAACGCCGCTATCGTTTATTGGCCGATGTCAATGTGCGCGACATTGCCTCTTACAATAAAAAGTTCGAAGAAGCAGGTCTAGCCGGTAAAGAAATCCCCAACTTTGATCCCACTTCCGATATGAAACCTTTGGTGCACAGTGAAAAACTTCCCTTGATTGTTATTTTGGTGGATGAATTTGCCGATCTCATGATGGTAGCCGGTCGTGAAGTCGAAGAGGCCGTGACGCGGTTGGCGCAAATGGCCCGGGCGGCTGGCATTCATTTGATTATCGCCACGCAGCGCCCTTCGGTCGATGTTATCACCGGGGTTATCAAGGCCAATTTCCCCGCGCGCATTTCGTTTAAAGTTACTAGCAGGCACGATGCTCGCACTATTTTAGACACCATTGGTTCCGAACAGTTGTTGGGCATGGGAGACATGTTGCTGCTGCCACCGGGATTGGCCCGCCTCACCCGCATTCATGGGGCCTTTGTGAGCGAACACGAAATCACGCGCGTGGTGAAAATGCTCAAAGAACAAGGCAAACCCGAATACCACGAAGAAATTTTAAACATCCCTGAAAAAGTTTCAGAGATGGACGCCATGGATGAAGAAGAAAATGAAATGTACGACCGTGCCGTGGCCATCGTGTCCGAAAGCCGCCTGGCCTCTATTTCAATGATCCAACGGCGCTTACGTATTGGCTACAACCGTGCCGCCCGCCTGATTGAACGCATGGAACAACAAGGGGTGGTAGGTCCATCCGATGGGGCCAAAGGTCGCCAAGTTTTGGTAGGCAATTTTGCTGAAGAATAAATGAGCGGCTTAAAAACTAACCCACAAGTGGCGGTCATTCTCGTTCAACCCATGTATTCCGGGAATTTAGGGTCAGTGGCTAGGGCCATGAAGAATATGGGGCTTGCAAAATTATTGCTGGTTAATCCCACGGCCGATCCGGCGCATCAAGATGCAAAAAACATGGCCGTAGGGGCCAAAGATATTTTGCAAAAAGCCGTTTATTTTAATTCGTTGCCCGCTGCGATCAAAGATTTTCAACTCGTCATTGGCACAAGCCGGCGCCGCAGAAAGCTAAAACGTAACTGGATAGATCCAAAACACATGGTTGCATTGGTGCGAGCGTTGCCAAATAAAGCCCGAGCAGCCTTGGTTTTTGGTCATGAAGAATCTGGGCTTTCAAACGAAGATTTAGATGTCTGTCACTATGTGATGGAAATCCCTTCCCACAAAAATTTCCCCTCGCTCAATTTAGCAGCTGCCGTGCTGTTGGTGGCCTACGAGCTATTTACCGCTGAAGTCAAACCCCAAAACTACAAACCCGGCCTCTTGCCTAAAATTTCGAGTGGTCAATTAGAAGAGATGTTCGCGGACTTACAACAAACCCTACAATCGATTGATTTCTTTAAAGGCAAAAATCCCCTTTTGATGATGCGGCCCTTGCGCGAAATCTTTCAACGGGCGGCATTATCCCAAAAGGAAATTAAGATTATCCGGGGTATTTGTCGAAAAGTACGTTGGGTGAAAGCTAAATTAGGCAGCCGGCCTTAGCTGGCTTTGATACCAGGCGGGCAGCCATTCTAACTTAGCTACCACATCAAAATACCCCAGTTTCTTTTTGCTGACCTTCTTTTTTCTTTTTATCGGGGCCTTGACCTTTTGTACAGGCCCCCGAGTTCTTTTCTTAGTCTTCATACATACTCCTTCTATTCCAAGGCCCATTATGGTGTTTATAACGCGACGTGTCAATGCCGCGGGTCTATCTTTGGAAGGGGCGAAGCCGGTTGTTTAATTTAATCTTTTAATTTCAATAAGTTACAAATGTGACTTTTTTGAATCAATGAAGCAACGATTAGGTTTTGACTTTTCGAAGCTCTCCAACTAATGAAAACAGATGATCTCCCTACTTTTTGCTTGGTTAGGTATATTTTCGTTCAATCCGGCTTTGGCGGGTGCCCCCGATCCAACCTTGGTGTGTAAAATCTCAGGCACTATCATGGAAAATACCCTTTATGCCCCGCCCAGGTTGGCCGAGAGCGAAATGAAAAAGACCCCTCTGGCCTTACGAGAGAATTATGTGTTGGGGATCCTGATTGATAAGGTGGCTTATGTTCGAGGGGATGGGTCGTTAGGCGACTGTCAGAAGAAATACCCCGTTGAGACCATGGTCAATTTTGTGGTCAAAAAGGATTTGGTCAAAGCCTATGATAGCTTTAGCCCCTGGGAGATTCTTTCCGGAGAGGTGGGCGTGGTGGCAAAATATCCAACCTTTTTTAATTATACACTTATTCGGAAACCTTAATCGTGGCGGATAATGCGGGGTTCGAAGGGGTCATCTTCCGATGGCATGCGTAAGCCACCAGTTAGAATGGTGATGGATACCTTGGTAATAACGGTAAAAATCAAAGCCCCTAGCGCGGTAATGCCCAAAGACACAAAAATTTCCCCTAAATTGGGGGCATATTCAACAATTTCACCCAAGGGGGTGGGAATAAATCCTGGGAAAATAAGCCCCATCCCTTTTTCTACCCAAATACCCACAATGCTTAAAATACAAGCCGCTAAAAACCAAATCGGGTGGGCCCGTAGCTTAGGCGTTACCACGATAATCATTGCGGTAATGTTCATCGCAATGGCTGGCCAAATGAATTTGGTTAGCATGTTGTGCCCATCCAGCCCAAAGAAGAGGTAATGAGCCGAGGAGGCATGGAGGGTGTCGGGATATAGTTCTTTAAAAAGTTCGCAGCCCAATAAAAATAAGTTAACCGGCAGCGTGACCCGCATGACATTTTTAAAATATTCAAACACAGGGGCTTTGACGTCGAGCAAACTGTAACGTTTTACCACGTGTAGAATGATGAAGAGTATAGCCGGGCCTACTGCAAAGGCGCTGACCAAAAAACGCGGTGCCATGATGGCGGTGTTCCAAAAATAGCGTGTCCCCAATCCCGAAAGCAAAAAGGCCGTGACCGTATGGATGCTAATCGCAAAGAAGATCGAAATCATAACAAAAGGGGAATAAAGATACCATTTGGGTTTTTCTCCCCGATAAAGCGTGTATAAAAGATAACCGGGGATGTGCATGTTTAAAATAAGATAAACATTAAAAACAACCACGTCCCAAGCGAGCAAAGAGCTTGGCAAATTTAGTTTGCCCCCCAAGAAGGGCATCAAATGCCACAAGCGTTCGGGCCGGCCAATATCGGTAAAGATAAATAAAAGACACATCACAATAGCAGTGAAGGCCAACTGTTCTCCGATAATCACGACTTCTTTAATTTCTTTATGTTTCTTAATATAGGCGGGGTAAACTAAGAGTACGGCCGAGGCTGCCACCCCAACGAAATACACAAAATTTGCAATGCCTAGGCCCCAACTCACCTGATCGGTCATATTGGTGACCTCTAATCCTTCGGTGAGGTGGTGATAATAACTAACCCCGCCTAGGCTGATAAAGACAAGCAAGATGAACAGCCAAACATAGTAAGCGCGGCTACCCTTCAAAGCGCACTGGGTCATGCGCAGCCAATATTCCAAATAAGTCGTCATCTTTAATATTCCTAATCAAAGTAATAAAAAAATTGCGGTATGGTGTTAAGGTCTTCTTTTAAAACAAAAACATTTTTGTGTTTCATGATGTAATAAATATCGCTGTTGGGGTCTAAGATATTGCCGAATTTTCGAGCCCCTGTTGGGCAGGCCTCTAAACAGGCTGGGAATTTGCCATTGCGGGTGCGATGTAGGCAGAAGGTGCATTTTTCAATCACTCCACGCTTACGGATGCGATTGCTTAAGTAAGACTGGTTGGGATTGATTTCTTCAGCAGGGATCTCTGGGGTGTGAAAATTAAAATGCCTGGCTTCATAAGGGCAAGCGGCTTGGCAATAGCGGCAACCAATGCACCAGTCGTAGTCAACCACGACAATCCCATCGGGTTCTTTCCATGTGGCCTCGATGGGGCAGGCGCGAGTGCAAGGGGGTTGTTCACATTGATTACATTGAATAGGCAGATAAAATTTGCCCTCTTTGGGAACCGTCCCTTCATAATAACGATTACCCTTTTCAAGGTTCATCGTTCCTTTGTCGATTTCTAACACCTTGATATAACCAAAAGAACGATCGAGGTTATTTTCTTTTTGACAAGCCGCCACGCAAAGCCTATTGCCGTTGCATTTGGTGAGGTTTAAACCATAGGCAAACTTGACCCCTTTTAAAGGGGGAGGGTCCGAAACTTTGACATCAACGCCGTATTTCTTTTTGGTTTCATTTTCAATGCGGGCAAAGACTTTTTGTTTGTCTTCAGGGCTTAGATTTTTATAATGTTTTTGAAAGTACTCTTCCCACAAAAAAGCCTTGGCGGTGCTAGAACTACCCGTAGCTGCAGCGGTGGCAGTGACGGCTACCAGGCCTTTGAGAAATTGCCGCCGTGAGACCTTGGCTTTTAATTTCTTTTCAACCAACATACCCGCTCGTGTGTTTGCTTTTATTTCTTTTGTGCTCATGCTCATAAGCTCCAAAAAGTGTTGACCGGTGGTGGCGGCATTTTTAAGGCTTTCATGGGTTTAAACTTAGGGGCATGGGGGTCGTGGCAAGCTGGACAGGCATTGATTTGACGTGCGCCATTCCAAGACCCAACTTGTTTCCCATGGGCGTTGCGCAACCAATTTTGGTAAACATCGCCATGGCATTCTCCACACAAAAGATAAGTTTGGTTAAAACTGATCTCTTTACCGCTTATCAAACGCATCTTAAGATAATTACCTTCGTCATGACAGGTCTGACACCATTTCTCGGGTTCATTTTTACCAAAGTGGATTTTCTTTTCTAAATGTTCTTGGGTGAGTTTGCGAGGGGTGGTGTTAAAATCAGCCGGGCCACTATGACAATCCGAGCAAGGGTACATTTGCATTTTAGGAATCTGCTCAATCACCTCACCGAGAAGCGCTGGGTCATGGGTTGGTTTGGTTTCAGTAATTTGGCCACGAGCCTCAAGGGCAAGCAAAACGCTTAAGAATAATAGCAACCCAATTTTTTTCCTATGGTTCATCACAGGCAATCCTATTCATTCAAAGCAGCCCTTTTAAGGCTGCTTCAGAAAACGAGTCACTTTAAACACGGGTAGAGCTTTATTTCCCGGCTTCTTTCGCTAAAGCCGCCAAGCCCGTCATAGCCCCTAGCCCCATGGTTTCGACAGCGCTGGAAGGCACAATGATGATCGAAGAATTAGCCCGCATACCCTCCAAGAGAATATTCATGGCCCTAAGATGAAGGGCCGTTGGATTATTGGCATAACGCTCAGAGGCCTTTTGGAATTTCTCCGAAACCTGTACTTCAGATTCACCCAAAATAACCCGAGCCTGTCGTTCCCGTTCGGCTTGGGCTTGCATCGACATGGCATTTTGAAGCCCACTGGGGATTTTAACATCCCGAAGCTCGACCGATAAAACTTTGATCCCCCAGGCCTCGGTGCTTGAATCGATTTTGTTGCAAAGTTTGCTATCGATTTGCTGCCGACCTACCAACATGTCAGAAAGTAAAGTCTCACCAATAACATCTCGCAGGGCAGTTTGTGAGGCCCAGGCGATAGCCTTGCGATAATTTTCAACCTCGAGGGCTGCCTTCTTGGGGTCAACGACACGCCAAAAGAGCACTGCATCAACATCCACCGGCACACTGTCTTTGGTTAAGGTTTGTTCAGCAGTAAAGGGCGTGGTGATGGTTCGTAAATCGATGAAGTAGGGGAGGGTATCTACAAAGGGAATGATGGCAAAAAACCCCGGGCCTTTAAGACCTTTGAATTTGCCAAAGCGAAGCACAATGGCGCGTTCCCACTGGCTGATGACCCGAAAAATAAAAAAGCAACCTAAGCCAATGATAAAACCCCCTAAGCTAATTAAGGGAACCCCAGTTTTGATTCCTACACCTGCACCAGCAGCTGTGAGTATTAGGAATAAAATAATAATAAATGGATGTATTTTCATAAATAGGGCCCTTTAGTTCGTAAGTTAAATAGGTATTCCTGCAATCTATTACTAGAGAACACGAAAAAGAGAAAAGATAAAATGATCTAAACTAAACGAATGTATGATCTTCCTCAGCAGTCAGGTAGGCCCCCATCATATGGGGACCTCTAAAAACGACCCATCTGCAGAGCCTGTCCAGAGCGCAAGCGAAGGATTGCCCGCAAAGCCGCGATCCTCACGTATTTCCATATATGCTCCGGTCGCGTCTTTGCGGGCGCCTTGCAGCTGGGCCCTTTTTAGAGGCCCCCATCATGGCTTGAACCACGTTCGTTAACTCATGGATATAAAATGATTTTTAGTTATAAACCGACAAAGCAGCGTTCATTAGCCATGCTCGTTGCTGATCAATATAATTTCGCCAAGGTAGGAAACTAAACGCCGATTCCCGTGTGGCTACTTGTTGAGCGGTACTTTCTTTCCCATATATTCTAGGGCTATAAGAATGCCAAAGCACAAACCAACGGTTCGTTGGGCTCATGATGGTTGGTCCTTGATTGCGCACGGGGGAAAGGCCCAATTCCCACAATACCAATTGGGCGGTCTCATTGCATAACTCCTCTTCTTTAATAGTTGCAGCATCACCGGTTGGGCGTTTCGTGATAATTGAGTGCAGCAATTCATGGGCAAGGTTAGCGGCCTGGGCAGGCAAAATCTCGTCGGGTAAATTATTTAAAATTTGGCCGTTAAATCCAAGCGCATTTTGATCATGGAAAAATTGACCTAAAATATCACTAAAGGGGATAATTTTCTTTTCTTCTTCCGTTAGTAATCGAATCTGAAAATTACTCCCTGTATGCTTCGCTACAACATCGGCCAATAATTTAGCCCCCGTTGGAACCGATGCCAGAGTATTGATCATTTTTTCTACTTTTGTTTTAAGGGCAGGGTCTTCAATATTAATTTTTTGTTTTAATAAATTGGCATTAGTTTGTGCGGTTAATTTTTCTTTTTTACCAAAATTTGTAAAATCCCAATCTGGCTTGGGTACTGCACCCCATAACAGCGATACATTTCCGGCCATCCGTGGTTGAGTTTTATAATCCGCATAATAAAGTTCATAATATTTAAATTCATCTTCACTTAAACCAATCGCCCCATCGTTTAGTTCCATTCTTACGTAATGGGTGGAGATCCATTGGCCATCTTCTAAAATGTCTTTAGAAAGCCCCATGCCGGCTTGATTAAAATCTGATGCCTTAAGAGCCTTTAGCTCGCTTTTAAAATATTCCCTTTCTGCGGGCGAGTATTGCCGGTAGTTGGAAATAACCGCTTGGGCAAAATTTACTAATTTTTGACCTGACTCGCCTGCTGGCATGGTACCTAAAACAGGCGTGACCCCTGCAGGATGCTCAGCTTCGACAGCCTCGATGGCATCAAAAGCCCCCAACAATTGATTCACCACTACGTCTAAAGTTGCTTGATCTACTCGGGGGGTTTCGGCGAGTTGGGGAATAATCTTTCCCAATTCTAATTTAACTTCATGAAAGGTGCGAACTGTGTAGATTTCTTCTGGAAAAACCGTACCGTCTAGATTGATATCAAATAATGGCCAAGCAATTTTTGTGCCCATATCTCTACCCCTTTCTATCGTTATCGTAGAGAAATAGATTTGGTTCTCCATTATTTTGGGAAAATTTTTCTACCTGGCATGCCTCTTGCTTATAAATTTTCCTATGAGTCACGACAATGTTATCAAAGGCAAGCGCGGCGAGGCCTTGGCGGAAAAATATTTATCTAAACAAAGGTTTAAGGTTTTGACCCGGCGATTCCGCACCCGTTGGGGCGAAATCGATTTGATCGCCAAAAACGACCAAGAGTTTCATTTTATTGAAGTAAAATATCGCACCCAAAATTTTTTTGGAGAACCCTTTGAGGCCGTAACGGCGCAGAAAATTAAACGCTTAAAACAATGTGGCTTGGCTTTTTTGAGCCGCTATCCCTACTATGAAAAAGAACACATGATCGTTTATTCTATCCTTTCTATTACCGAAATAGAACAAACCCTCTCCATTGAATGGATTCGCCTCGACCCCTTTAGTGACTAAGCGGGTTTTGGGTGGAGAGTGCTTAGATTGTTGAGGAAGCCATTGCTTGAAGCGGCGGGGCCCCCAATGAGGATTAGCAGGCATGGAAAACCGCGGCCCGGCTTGGCGGGAACGCGGAAGGCTTCCATGCCTGCTAATCCCATTAGGGTCGCCGCGAAAAGCACGGCTGACGAAACAATCTAAGCACTCTCCACCCAAAACTGAGGCATTACCTAAGCGGCCATTGACCTGTGGCGGTTTTACAAGCTAAGACAATAGAATGAGGCGAGTGAGTTATTTTGTCGTAGGGTCGATTTTTCTGCATATTTTAGCCGGGGTTGGAATTATCTTTTTATTAAAATCCCGACCGCACTTTATTCAGTCGGGCATTCAAGGGTTAAAGATTCATTTAGGAGAAAACGGTGGGCATAACCCTTCACAAAGCCTCAGGGAAGGCTCTCAAATCCCATCGGTCAAACAAAAGAGATTGTTTCACCGTCATGGATCCCGGCTCAAGGCCGGGATGACATGGTTTTCGCCAGAGGTGGACACACGCAATGGTGAGGGTGGTGAGAAAGGTGGTCAGGGTGGCAATGATCAAGTGCTTGGTATCATCAAACGCAAAATCGAAGCTCACAAAACCTATCCGCTCGTGGCCAAAAAACAATTTTGGCAAGGCATCAGCAAAATCCGCTTTGAACTTCATCAAAATGGAAGTCTTAAATACGTGCAGTTAGTCCAATCTTCGGGCCATTCTTTATTAGACGAAGCTGCCCTTGCCGCTGTGAAACAAGCCCAACCCTTGCCTTATTATGCGGGCCCCATTCATTTTAATTTAAGGTTTAACTTAAAGTAAAATGGGCCAAAATGGTTTGTAAAATCAGCCGACTATCTATTTTGTACTCAAAACGTTGACGCAACAAGCCTTGTCAAGGTTACAAGATTTGAGCATGATAGCCGAGCTGCGGGCCCATGCTTAGGGGGAGATGAATGCTATGAGGAAAATCCTCGTTGTTGATGATGATCCGTATGTCTCCAAAATTGTGAGCCGTCTATTACCTGCTGATCAATACGAAATTCAAACTGTGGGTTCGGGTGAAGAAGCCAAAAAGGCCTTTGATGATTTTGCGCCCGATTTACTTTTGCTCGATATCATGATGCCAGGGATGTCGGGTATTGAGCTTTGCAAATTTGTCAGGGAACATCCGCAATATCGAGAAATCATGATTATCATGTTAACCGCCAAAGATTCACAACACGATCGTTTGCAAGCCTTTCAATACGGGGCCGACGATTACATCACCAAACCTTTTCATATTGATTCGTTGGCTAGGAAAATTAATTTTATCTTTGAGAAACGCGAAGTAGGCTCAAGAGAATCGCGCGAAACCCCACCCTTAAGCCCCTTTATTTAAGCTCCGTGATGTCATTGCGAGCGTCAGCGAAGCAATCTTTTTTTTGAGACATGGCTGCACAAGGCTCAAAAACATTATCTAAGCTCCACCATCAATTCAATTTCGATGCATGCCCCCATGGGCAAATCCGATACCCCAACGGTTGAACGTGCATGCTTGCCTGCCTCCCCCCATAATTCGACCAAAAAGTCGCTGGCCCCATCCATCACCTTGGCGTGATCTTTATAACCCGGCATCACACTCACAAACCCCGTCATTTTAATAATGCGTTTAATTTTATCGAGCGAGCCCAATCTTTTTTTCAAATGCCCTAGGGCATTCAGAATACAGGCCTTGGCGGCCCGTTGCCCATTTTCTAAATTGATCTCTCGGCCTAACCTTCCCCGATAATTAATCAGCGCATTATCAACAAGCGGTAGTTGGCCACTAACATAGGCGATGGTGTCAAGCATTTGCACCGGTACGTAATTGCCTAAAGGGTCGGTGGGGACAGGCAAGGCAATGAGTTTGTGCTGAAGTTTTTTCTCAATAGAATCCATAAGTGATTTACTAAGGAGAACATGGTCTACTTAGTTACCTTTTCTTTGACGAATTTTTAAGCCTCGGAGCGCTAACACCATGGGCAATTTTTTTAGGTTTCGCAGTTGTTTCATCCTTTTGGGATTGAGCTGCACAAATTTTAAGGCCTCTTCCATGGTGCCTTCTCGAAATTCTTCCACGAATACGCCTGATTTTCGCAAAGCGCTGTAAAGATTCTCGATGCTGCGTTGATAACCTAATTTGGGCGCGTTGATAAATTCAAAACAAGGGTGAACGCAAGTGATAATCAAGCGACCCCCGTCGGCTAAGGTACGTGAGGCTTCAGGAATGAGCTGCACTAAATCCGATCGCCAAGTAAGGGCCGAGGCATAAAAGGCAAAATGAAAAGAATTTTCTTTAAAGGGCAGCGATTCAATGCTGCTGCGAGTCCAAGTCCAAGAGGTGTCTGCTTTGTGCTGTTCTGAAATTTCCCCCCGCGACACATCCACTTTGTAAATGTCGGTGCCACCTTTCGAAGTGATGAGTGGCAAATAATGCGGTTCGTTGGGAGTAATATAAAGAATTTTTTTGTCAGCTAAATTGGGTAACAAATTCGAACATTCCAGCCGTTCGACAATCTGCACCAATTGAAAGATCTCCTGTTCACTTAAATCATGGAGCCTCAAATCAGCCTCCTCTTCACGAGGGGTACTGCCAGCCCCAGAACTGGCCTTTGATTTAGCAAAAAGCCCCATGACCCTTTGCAACAGATTGCCAATGAATAGCATGATTTTCTTAAGGAAATTTTGCATTATTTAATTATCTCTTGGTTTTAGATTCCTGTCTATCAATAAGAAACATGAATCATCCTCATGAAAACATGAGTGTTTTTGCACTAAAACAACTCGCAACTTTTCTATCTATTGTCCGATATTCTAACTGAAGGTGGGGTGGTTTGAAAAAGAACTTTGAAATCGTTGGCTTAATAAAAAATTGAGGGTCCCATGCAATTCAAAAAATTTCTTGTGGTTATTGGGGTGGTGGTTTTAATCCAATTGGGTGCAGGCTATGGGCAGGCTGCCGTTGATTGCCCAGAAGATACCAGTAAGCCTCAAAAATGTTCCATTTGTTTTGCCAAAGGCGGGGTGGGTAAAATCCACACCCTAGAGCGGGGTATTTTTAATTTTAATAAGCCAGATTACCAAGAGTGCGGGGAAGAGCTTTATGGTATTGAAAAGCCCCTTAATATTAAGCCTGATGGGCCCCTGTCTTTTACTAATAAGAACGATTCTGATAGTGATAAGGATAAAATCAATTTTACCTTAAGAGGCAGTGACAAAACAGAAAATCGACTAGTGATTGATTTGAGTGGCTTGCCCTTGGGGCCAAATGGCAACACAATCACTTATGGTCTAAGTATCTATAATCGTAATGCAACATTTACTCATTTTACCTTAAAAGTGAAAGATAAAGACGCTGCTCCTTATGCCATCTACAATGATGTAAGATATGATACAAGTCTGGGTGATAATCCGGAAGAATTTTATAATCTCTTTCAAAATATTAGAATTGTGGATGCTGATGATGAAGAAATTGCCACGGTTGATCCCAACACCGGCGAAATTACGGTAAAAGAAGAAGTTATTCCCACTCCCACTCCACCGCCTACACTCCCGCCGTTTGAAGACACCGATGGGGATGATGTTCAGGATTTAGCTGATAATTGCCCTAACGATTCCAATAAAGATCAAGACGATTTTGATGAGGATGGAATGGGTGACGTTTGTGACGATGACAATGATGCAGATGGTGTTATCGACACCGATGATAATTGTCCGCCTATCATGGGTGGCGATGGTAAATTTGAAGGCCAATGGATGGATACGGAGAATACGAATCAAGCGAATCAAGATTCCCTTGAAGAAGGGGATAATCTGGTAGGTGACATGTGTGACCCCGATGATGATGGTGATGGAATAGATGATCTGGTTGATAATTGCCCTTATGCTAATCCCGATCAATTAGATGAAGATGGCGATGGGTTTGGTAAGTCTTGCGACCCAGATGGTGATCTCCCCCCCGGCTCTGATGCGGATGGTGATGGGATCAACCACGATGAAGCCTTAGAAATCTGTGCCTCGGGTGAAAAAGAAAATTGTAGCGACAATTGCCCTAATGATTCTAACCCCGATCAATTGGATACCGATGGTGATCATGCCCTCCAAGGTGGCGATGCCTGTGATTCTGATGATGACAATGATGGTATCAATGATTCCGATGAAGACAAAAATGGCAATGGCCAAGTCGATGTGGGCGAAACGGATCCAAAAGAAGTTGATACCGATGGTGATGATTGGATTGATTCCGTCGATACTTGCCCCCTCGATTCTAATCCTTCGGGTGCCGATGGGCTTCAAGCCGATAGCGATGGTGATGGGATTGGTGATGTGTGTGATGTTGACACCCCCGAGTCCGATACCGACCATGACGGAGTTGCCAATGACCAAGACAACTGCGTGGGCGATGCCAATCCAGGGCAGGAAGATGCCGATGGTGACCAGGTGGGCGACGCTTGCGATCCCGATGATGCCTTGGCCGATAGTGACTTAGATGGTGTGGCCAACGACCTTGATAACTGCCCGCAAGCGGCCAATGCCGATCAGGCTGATACCGATCAAGATGGGGTGGGTGATGCCTGTGAATCGGCGGTCTCACAAGAAGATGCGGATGAAGATGGTGTGGTTGACACGAGCGACAATTGCGTGAGTGTCAAAAACCCAGGTCAAGAAGATGCAGATAGCGATCAAATTGGCGACGCCTGCGACCCTGATAATCCTCAAGGCGACTCCGACAACGACGGTGTCCCCAATGAAACCGACAATTGCAAGTTTATTGGTAATAGCGACCAAGCCGATTCCGATGGCGACAAGATTGGTGATGCCTGCGATCAAAACATGGTGGTAGAGCCTACCCCTCAGCCAGAAAGTGGTGGTGGCTGTACTTTAGCGCCGCTGCAGGCTTACTCCACCTTGAGTTGGATGTTTTATTTGATTCCCCTCTTGGGAGCTCTCGTATTGCGCAAAAAAGTAGCGAGGAGTTAAGACCCCAGTTGTAGGTAGGATGGGCATACCTTCTGTAGTGAAAACCCCCCAGATTTTAGTAGTTTTCCCTTATGCCATGGGCCATGGCTAAATTTATATTACAACCATTCGAAATCATTCATAAAATTTCACAACCCACCAAACTTTTTTCGTTCGGTTGGAATGAAATTTGCTTTAAAATAGGTCAGGGAGCACAAAGTTTATGGGGTTAAGAAAAGAATTTTACCAAGTTGATCAAACCATGCGGTTAAAGTTTAAACCGCGGTCGGTGTCGGTATCCGAAGCCCTGGGGTTACCCAGGCTTATTCGCAAGAATTTCGAAGTGCCTTTGCCCATGCAAGATAATGAACTTATTTTAGTGGGGCGTGATGATTCAGCGGTTTCGATTGCCATTCATGATGAATTTATTTCGCGGGTGCATGCGGCCATCATTCATGAAAATGGTTGTTTTTATTTGCGCGACTTACGCTCTAAAAATGGTACCTTCTTAAATGGGACTCGGCTGCCTTCCGATATCAATTCTCGCGCCTTGATGGATGGCGACAAGATAGGTTTTAACCACGTCGAATTTCATTTTTATTCAGGGCAGTTTCAGCAAGCCATGGGGGGTTCTTTTAATTAAAAAAAGTATCCAAACGTGAAATGTAGGCGGTGTGGGGTTTCGCCAGGGTTTTTATCTAAGATAAAACCATAATCCAATCGAATCGGGCCAATGGGGGTTACATAACGAAAGCCGATCCCTGCGCTATGCCGCAAAGATTGAGTAGAAATTTCATCAAAATGGTTGGTTAAAGTACCCGAGTCAAGAAACCCCACCAGTTGAAATTTGTTAACCAGTCTAAATTGTAATTCTAAATTATGCACCAAGCTCAATTTGCCACCGGCGGGGTTTACTGCATCTCGGCCAAAACCTCGCAGGGTGTCATCGCCACCCAAATAAAGCAGTTCATTGGCCGGGATACTTTCGCTGGAAAATTGATGGATGTAAGAAAAACGCAAGGCATTGGCGATGGTTAATCTTGAAAAAGGTGAATACCATACGCCCGCCTGAGTGGTTAATTTAACAAACCCAAGCCCAATTTGATTAAAATCATTGGTTAGTTTGGTGATCGCTGAAAGGTAATAGCCTTTGTGGGGATCACCAAAATTATCTCGCCGATCAAAAGTAGAACCAATTTCCAAAGATAGTAAATTGCGATCCCTGGCGCTATCGCCCAGTAACGCCAAATCGGTTCCACTCTCGTTAAAATTGATATTTTCAAAACGTAATTGGGTAAAAGCCGTGAGTGAGTGAGTGAGGTCGTAAAGTAGGGCTAAAGATCCACCAAACTTAGTGTCTTCAAAAGAAGGGCGATCTTCACGTTGGGCAAAAATTCCGCTCACAAACTGCAAGCCAGTGCCAAACAAACGAGGATCAATGTAGGTCAATTCACCTTTTTGTAATTGTTCGCCCCCAATGGCGGCGAAACGCAAATTTTTAGCAAGACCTAAAAAATTATTTTTTTGGTAAATGAGTTTGCTGGTGAACCCTGTGTCGGTGTCGTAGCCAAGGCCAAAATCGAGTTGTTGGGTCTTTTTTTCTTCCATTCTTACCACCAAGTGCACCCTTGCTTGTTGATCGGTGAGCCCTAAGGTTTGAATCGAAACCGCATTAAAGACGTTCAGGCGGCGGAGCGCATTTTGAGAGTCTTCTAATTTTTCGGCTGAAAAAACTTCACCTTCTTTTAAATAAAGATTTTTTTGGATAAGTGATTTCTTGGTTTTAATATTACCCACAAACAAAATCTTGCCGATGTTGACCTTGAGCCCTGGCTCGATTTTAAAAACCACTTCCCACTTTTGTGGGTTTATTTCGTGAAGTTCGGTTTTGGCTTGGGCGTAAGGGTAGCCACGGTTGGCATAATCGATCAATAGCGAGCGCACATCCGATTCGAGTTTGAGGTAGCTGAAATATTGCCCACTTTGGGTGAGCAATTGTTTTTTAACAATTTCTGAGGGGGCTTCACTTGTGGTTTCAAAAGAAACCCTTTCCACTAAATTTAAGGTGCCTTCGCTAAGGTCGATGGTGAGCAAAACTTTATCTTTGTAGTGGTTCCATTCTTTTCTCCATTCATTGATTTTGGCCTCAAGGTAACCATTATTTTTTAAAAAGTTTTCAACCGAAATTAAATCTTGGTTGAAGACAGGCTCGATAAAATATTTTTTAGCTAAAATACCCTCTTCTTGGGTGAGCATTTGTTTTCGCAATGTTTTGTCAGATACGGCCTGATTACCGGTAAAACCGATCTGTTTAATGATTTCTTGTGGGCCCTCTTGAATGACAAAAGTCACCAGCACTTCAGCATCACTTAAATTTTCTTTACGATATTCTATGGTGGGTTGGGTAAAGCCAAAACCTTTGTAAAGGCTAATAAGCTTGCTTTGCGTGTGGGTGAGGGCGTATTCGTCATAATCTTCATCTTCATCAAGCGTGAGGGCTTTTTTAAGTTGAAAGGTTTGTAGTTTTTCGTTGCCTTCCCAGGCAATGTTAACTTTTTTGCCAGGGTAAACACCCACTTTAACCGCAACTTTTCTTGTTTCACGATTAAATTGCACATCTAAAAGTTTCACTCGAGTTCGCACATAGCCATCGTTAGCAAGCTTTGCTTTGATTTTTTCTAAATCTTTTTTCAGTTGGTCAGGTTTGTAGTGAACATAAGTGAAAAGGATATTGCGGAATCGTTTGTGACCCGGCCCCTTGGGCCCTTCAATTTCAATGTTGCTTAAACGATAGGTTTTGCCCTTTTGGATGCGAATTTTAATATCGAGATTGCCCGTTTTTTCAAAATATTCTTCTTCGATAAAAACCGTTGAATTAAAATAACCCTGTTTTTCATAAAATTGCAGGAGACGATCGATTTGTTCCGGCACCTTTTCAGGGTAATATAGATCCCCAGAGTGAAGAATAACCGCCCGTTTAATTTTGGTTTCTAAAAAAGGGTAGTTACCTTTAATGATTACATCACGGATGGTAGAACCCGGTTCCAATTTAAATTGAATGATAACGCCTTTAGGCGTGCTTTTAATTTCAGCTTCAACGGTTTTGAAAATTCCCCATTTGAGCAAATTTTGTTTGGCATGGTCTAATTTTTCTTCGTTAAAGGGTTCCCCCACTTCGAGGTGGATGACTTCTTTTAATAAAGCCTCGTCAACGGAGGGGGAAAATTCAATACCCTGAATTAATTGAGAGCGATGCGGTGGATAGCTTTTCGCCTGCGTGTCGAAAAACAGGCATAAAATCAACAATGCTGATAGGTACCGATAAAACATTGCGGTCATCAATACAACTTCCAACGAAAGGTTACGTCTAATTTATAGCGGTTCCCGGTAGAGCGAGAGCTTTTAATAAGCATATTATCTAAAAGCAGATATTCCATTTGTACGGTGCGTAAATTGCTATCGGGGTTTAAGTCGGTTTTAAATTCTAACGTGAGTCGATCTGTCAAACGTTTGCCAATCACCAAACGAGAGGCTTGTTCTTCTTCAGGCTCATTGGCTTCTAAACGAAAAATGTCGAGTTTGGTATAGCGTTCGACCGGGCCTTCAAAGAAGGTGGTGAGTTGAGAGACCAAAACGTTAGAAGCCAAATTGGAACGCGAGGCCAGCCGACTGTCTCCGGGGAAAGCGCCGGTAAATAAGAGGCTTAAAATATCTTTTCTATCCATAGGTGGGTTTGAACGAAAAGTTAAGAGGGGATTTTCAGTATTACCTTGAATATGGGCACTTACGGTTATGATATCGTTGAAGCGTTCAAAGTTTCGTTCAGCCTTCATGTCGATATAAGTTTTTTGGGGATTATCTTTAAAGTCGACATAACCTTGGGCGTTTTCAAATTCGACATTAAAATAATTGAAGTAACCATCAATAATTTCCAACAAGCCTTTGTATTTTGGATTTTTGACCGTCCCGTAAACTTCTAAGTCGGCTTTTAAAAAAAGCTGCGCCAGATTATTTTTTACCGATAATTCACCCGGGCTTCGCACTTTAAGATTAAGCCCAATATTATCGATAGGCCCTGCCGCGCCTGGTTCAGCATAAAAGGCAGGTTCAGCTTTAAGCACCGATTCGGCAATGCTAAAATTGCGGATGTATTTTCCATCTAAGATGTTGGCTGTGCCAGTCAGTAAGGCCTTGTCAACTGGGCCCTTTAAATCGAAATCACCACTGAAAACCATTTTGTAAGTGCCAGGTTCTGCAATAGTGGTTTCTTGGGCTGAAAATTTTAAATTATAATAAGCGGGGCTAAGCCCATTCAATTGCACGTGCCCGGTTGCTTTAAATTCACCATCGGCCACATTGGCCTTGAAGTTTTCGAAAACCAAATCAGAATTTTTAAAAATTAATTTCCCAGTCATGTTTTCAAAAAGTCCACGGAAACGCCGAATGGCTAAAGAACTCTTTAAAAATTCAATGGAGCCATCAAGAAAAGGATTTTCCCACGTGCCACGAATAGCCACATTAACATTGGCGTTCCCTGCGCCATCACGAAAATAGTTCCGCATATTTCTCAATAAACTTAGGTTTAGTTTTCCCAACAAACGAATATCTAAAGCGCCTTCTGGGACAAAACCGCCTTGCAAGGTTAAAATTTCTCCCTCTGATTTCAATTGAACATCAGCGAAGTTAAGCCGCGGACTTTGATAATTGAGGCGTAAAGGCCGGGCTTCGCGCAAGGCACCCTCTTCGATGGGCAAATAAAATCGACTGGCGGTTAATTCCATGGTGCTGGTGCTGCCAAGCCCCACCCCTAAATTGAGTTTCATCTTGGCATCGGCATAGGCCTCGATTTGCGGCAATTCTAACAAGGCCTCGAGCAATCTTAGGTCACCATTTTTAATGTCCCACTCCGTTTCAAACACTTGCGGGCGGGCATAAAAATATTTGCCTTGAATTTGAATGCCCAACAAGGGGTTTGCCTTCATGGTAAAACCCACTTCGGGGGTAAATTGAAAAATAGCAACTCCAGGCGAAATGACTTCTCCATATTGAGGCACGACAAGCTTAACATTTTTTATGGTGAATTGATCGTTTTCCAAAACACCTTCAGCACTAAGATCGCCAAAGTGAAATCGATCAAGGTAATAGTTTGAACCATTGACTCGCAAGATGCCTTTTTTAGTTTTATTAGAAAAAACCTCCATTTCGTAAGAACCCGAGGCCAAGCCCTTATGAAAAGGATTGTTGAGCAGTGCGCCAATATCAATACGATCAAAAGTAGTTTTGAGTTGGACGCGCCGAGCGAGTTTAGAAAAAAGCTCATCAATTTTTACGCCAAAGGTAATGTTGCCAACTTGGGTTTGCGATTGCAGGTTATAATTGAATTGGCGATTTTTGATGCTGAGATCGCCACTACTCGAAGCAAAATGGAGAGCGGAGTAAAAGGCCTTTTGGGCCTGAGTTTTAAATTGAAATTCTGGGTTTTTAAAATCGCCACGGATGGTGCCTTCGCTACTTGCTTGCCCCCCCACTTTAATGTCGGTGAAATATCCCAATAAAGTTTCTACATTGATTTTTTTAGCCTGAATTTTGGTGTCGAATTTTTGCTTAGCAAAATCTATTTTGCCTTGGGCGACAAGATCTGTCTCTTGGGATTTGATTTGAAATTGATCGAGATTAAGGCTGCCATTGTCAATTTTGCCCCGCACATTAAGCTGTTGGGTGGGATCGGCGGGGTTGGCACTGTTCCCATGGGTGGTTAAGGTAAGGTAGAGTTTGCCGTCGAGGTTCTCCAATTTTTTATAGCGATGTAACTTGGCCACAAGATCGAATTCAAAATTTTCAATTAATTTTTTAATGTAGCGGGATAGTTTTGGAATTGATTCCGTGGCAAGCGGGGTTTGTGATTTAAAATCAACCTGTAAATCTTCTGCTTCAGGGTTGATCAAAAAGGCCAAATTAAATTTGCCAAGGTTGGCATCCCATGCACTCTTGGTTAAACCAATCGTGTCGCCATCAATGAAGAGCGTGCCCATTAGTTTTGCATGCACTTGATCATCAAAGGTAAGCAGCCCAATCTCCAACTTGCCCTTGGCTTGCGACAAGACAAATTTGTAATTTCCAAAAGTGGAAAGCGAGGTTCTACCTTCATAATCAAATTGTTCGATTTTGAAATGATGATTTTTAAAGGTGTAGTCGCATTGCGGGATTTGAATTGAAGAACGATGATTGCCAAAGATGCGTTTGCGATAACTAAACTGTAAGTGGGGAACCGTTATTTGATGGCCAATGCGCATGGAAAGATAGCCATGGTCGATGGTACCTTGTTCAATAACGATGTGTTTTAATAAAAATTTTAAAACATTACGCCCTGAAATAGGCTTGTCTTTTTTGGGTAAATTTTCTTGGTAAAAAAGAAAACCTTGAACTTTGAGGTTTTTAATACCCAGCAGGCCCCGAATAACATAGGCGTAGGTGAGATTAAGATCCGCACTTTCAATTGAAAGCACAAGTTTGTTATCGCGTTGATAGGTTAAGTTTTTAAGATGGATGGTCCCAGTTTCTAAATCAAACTTAATAGTTTGAACATCGAAGTTTCCTGGAACCGAGGCGCTGATATATTTTAAAGCAAAACGCCAAAAAGATTCCGAGCGTAACAAAATGGAAAAAATAAAGAGACTCACCAAACAAAAAGATAGGAAAATAATGAGTCTTTTCCAGCCTTTTTTCATGGTAAAGTTGTAGACTAATTAAATTGAAACGGCAATCTTAGAGTGAGTCTACCCAATAGACCGCTTGGCTTTTGTAATCCACCACAATAACTTTGCCAGAAGACTCGTCGACTAAGAGCCGTGCGGGTTGAAGGCCGCCAATAGAAGTCGTGCCTTGTACGGTGGGGGTGTCCGAACTTAAATTGATAGAAAAAACCGATTTTTCGCTACTCGATAAAACATAACCAGTGGAGCAATTGCTACGTCGATAACACACCGCATCGTTTGCGGTAACGTTGTTGGTTAAGGGAATATCTCTTAAATTCACATCGTCATTTTCCAAAAACGTGGTTCCTGCCAAAGAAGTTGTTTGATTCACCCCCATACCAATATGCACATCGCTGCCGTTACTTTTGTCGCCCGACGAAAAAGAGCGAAACCGGCCTTCAACTTCTTTAGTTTTGATGGTGAAGAGATTGTTATCATTAGGAATGAGGCGATAAATTTCGGTATTGCCATTGGTCAACCCTGCCCCTACATACCACACATGGTCACCACTGGTTGACAGGCTCATGTATTCCGATCCAAAGGCAAAGGATTTGCTGCCCGAGATTTGGCCAAAACGATGCACGGCATTAAGCTGAGTATCAAATTCTAAGAAGCGGCGATTTTCGACTCCGCTATTTTGGCAAACCAGCAAGAAACGTGGGCTCGATTCGCCCGCATTGAGTTCAGGGTCAAAACGCACATAGGTGGGTAGACTGCAGCCATATTGTTGATCGCTAGCGACATTCAGGGTTGCCACTTCGCCTTGTGGTGTGAGTGATGAATCGAGGGTAATCTTGAAAAGCATGCCTTCAGTGTCAGCCGTAATCACCACTTCACCATTGTAAGCGGTCACGCTCGTTAAATGAGCCGTGCCTAAGGAAGTAGATAGATTATTCAGGGTTAGAGTTGCGGCATGAGCCTTGGTTTGATTATTAAAAATTTTGAGTTTGTATTGGTTATTTTCATCTTGCCCCAACAAATAGGTCATGGAGCTAGCCTCATCGATCGAGGCATCGATCAGGGTGGTTAAATTATAAGGTGGTATGCCAGCCGGGACTTCTCTTTGTAAACAATCGGAGCTTTGACCATTGGCATCAACTTGAGTAATGCAGAGCAAGGTGCCAATGCTGGCCAAAAAGGAACAACTAAAGGAACCATCGGTGTCCGCTAGGGTGCTGCATAATAAATTCGATTGGGCGTAGGCGATGTTAGAAATTAACCGGGTTGGTAATTGAAATAAACTGGTTGAATCTAGGGAATAAATCTTAACCGTTCCCGATGCATTAACTGCCCCAGCCTCGCCAACGACTTTACTCGACCCATTTTCATCGGGCGAGGTCACCATAATAACATTGGCATTGGCGGCCCCCGGTGTGGGCAGGGTAACCGGTGGTGAGGCATCACCCCCGCTACATTGAAGCAGTAAGCCTTGAATAAAGGCAACAGCAAGAAATTTAAGGACTCCCCTCATCCCCAGTACTCCCTCCCAATAGTACATTCTACCGAAAATAGGGATAGTCTGTCTAGCGGCAATCCCAAAAGCAGGTGGCAACTTAATCTTGAGCCAGTCGATATTGAAATATCGATACAAAAAGGGGTTTCGATGAAAACGCGTAATATATTGAAATTATTTAGTTTTTTAATCATTCTGCCATGGCTTTTGGCCTTAGGGCCTTGTGATAATGGTGAGTTGCCGGGGGATCCTTTAGACCCTGAAGATTCTACCACCTCCAAGGCGCCAACCCCGGCACCCTCGGCATCCCAAGAACCCGAACCGACCCCTATCCCTACGGTCACCCCTGAATCTGAAGAAGTGGAAATCGCATCTTTAAGTGTCATTGATGAAACGGGCAAAAAGGTGAGTACGCTCAGTAATTTAACCGTAGGCAAGACCTTAAAATTAAAAGTTCAAATCACTTTTGATGATGGGACCAAGCAGTTGGTTACTTCTACGTATAATGGCGAAAGCATTACTTGGAAATCAACCGCTCCCGGCGTGTTGCAAAAGCTGGCGACGGCTGGATATTTTAAAGTAAAAGGGGAAGGCGTCAGCTATGTCGTGGTAGAACATCCCGAGTTTAAAGCGACAGCCAAGGTTGACATTTGAAAGCCATAGGGCGTAATGGGCTTAGGTTATGGCATCAATTTATGTTTGCAGTATTCGAGACGAAGCACGCCCTCGCGTGCTTGAGCTGTGTGATTCCCATATCACAGCTAAAGATATTGATCGCCTCAAACAAGGCTGGCCTAAAAATTTAAGTGGAATTTATTTTGACCCACCTTTAAACGAATTTGCGCATCCCGAAAAAGTAGAGGTTTTAAAAGAATCTTATGCCCCCAGGGTGGCTATTTATTTGGTTGGCATCGCTGATAAGTTGCGAAAAATTGGCCAGTTAGCCTCGGCCTTTAAATTTTACGATCTTGCCAATGCCATTGTGCCCAATCCTAAGATCGTTGTTTATAAAGCCAAGGTATTGTTTGATCTAGGCCAAGTTGATCGAGCCGCTGAGCTTTTAGAGAATTATTTAGAGAACCATCCTCTCGATGCAGAGGCCCTTTATCTAAAGGGTAGAATTGCCTTAACCATCAACGATTTTAAATTAGCCAAAGAATATTTTAAGCGTGCGTTTACATCTGAGGGTTCTTCGAATATTGAAAATCGGAATGTGCAAGAGGCGGCTAAAATTTATTTAGAATTTACCAGCTTGCTGGTGGTGCGAGATAGTTTGCATACCTTTAATTTTAATCCCACTCAGTATCGCAAGGCCATTGGGGCAATTAAAGATCGGGCCATCAAACTACAAGAAATATTGACTAACACGAAGAATCAAGAAATTGCGGGGATTGGGTTTTCGCTCGATAGCCTGGTAAAGACTTTTGAAAATTGGGATCAAGAGTTACTAAGGAGACCATAACCTACTACACATCTGACTTCGGCTCATGGCCTACGACTGCGTCAGATTTCACAAAAAATTCATCAACGTGGCTTAGGCCACGCCTCCGAATTTTTTGCTCATCTTCCTTGTCTCGGCTCATGATCCTGTGTCATATGTGCAGTAGGTTATGGTCTCCTTAGTAAAGCAAAATGACACAACACTTACCTGAACATGCTGTCCCAGCCCAACGTCATCCCGGGCTTGACCCGGGATCCATTCTGTTCCCTATTATTTTGTTTCTTTGCTTAATCGTAAGCCCTAAGCCTGCCTACAGTTTCGAACGCATCATCTCATTAAAACCCAATATTACCGAAATTCTCTTTGCTTTAGGAGTAGGGGATCAAGTAGTGGGGGTTACCCAATTTTGTGATTACCCGGCGCAGGTTAAATCGTTACCCAAGGTGGCCGACTACATTAATGTGAATGTCGAAAAAGTGTTAACCCTGCATCCCGATCTTATTTTGACGAGTGAAGAAAATAGTTCCAAAAAAGATATTTTGTTTTTGATGCAACAGGGCTTGCGAGTAGAACAATTAAATTTTCAAACCCTGAATGACATTCGAGCCTCTTTTTTAAAATTGGGCATGTTGTTAGGCAAAGCAGAGGTTGGCGGTAAAATTGTAAATGAGATGGAGCAAAGGCTTCATCAATTAAAAGACAAAGCTGGGCGCGTTAAACCCCTGAAAGCCATGCTGGTGGTGGGGCATCGGCCCTTGGTGGTAGTAGGCAGTGGGAATTTTTTTAATGAGGCTTGTGATTATGTGGGGTTGATCAATGTGTTTGGCAATTCTAAATTGCCTTACCCGCGAGTTGATTCGGAGTTGATTTTGCTAAAAGCCCCAGAGATTATTTTTTACCTGTACATGGGCAGCGAAGACAGTCTAGACCCTGATTTTGGCCCGGGGCTACAAAATGTCCCTGCCATTAAAAACAAGCGGGTTTATAAAGTGCCCATTAGTTTATTGCGAGCTTCTTCCCGCGTTGTTCAAGGTTATGAATATCTGTGGAACCTAGCCCATGGCGATCATTCACTTCAGTAAATGGCGACTCATTAAAATTGTTTTGGTTTTGACCGCTTTGTTGGTTGTAACGCTAGGGCTAGCGAGCCTGGTAGGTGTTGAAACTATTTCGCTGAAAAAAGCCTTCTTTGATTCCCAAAGTGTCGAGCATGCCATTTTATTTTATTCACGCCTCCCTCGAATTTTATTGGGCGCTATGGTGGGCATGGCTTTGTCGGCCTGCGGGGTGTCTTTTCAATGCCTGCTGCGTAACCCACTGGCGGATCCTTTTATTCTAGGTGTTTCCGGGGGGGCTGCCCTTGGAAGTGTGTTGGGGATTTCTTTGGGGTGGAGCTTGCCTTGGATCAGCCTCCTGAGTTTTCTTGCCAGTTTTTTTTCAATGATGCTCATTTATTGGATTGCAACCACGGAGGGGAGGTTGCCGGTTTACACGTTATTATTAACTGGGGTTATTTATAATTCTTTTACCTTTGCCGTAATTATGTTGATCAATTCACTGGTGTCTTTTGAGAATGCCCATCGCATTTGGTATTTAATGGTGGGGGGATTAGCGGGCGAAAGTTATTTTAACATTGCCCTGGTAAGCGGCATTGTTATTTTTGGGGTTTTGCTTTTATTTTTTCAAACCGGGCAGATGAACATTTTAGCTTTGGGCGAAGAAACCTCAGCCTACTTGGGGTGCGATCCGCATCGTGTGCGACGCAATATTTTTTTTGCAGCATCTCTCATTATTGGGGCTTGTGTGAGTGTATCGGGGTTAATTGGTTTTGTGGGGCTCTTTATTCCCCATTTGATGCGCTTATGGATGGGCAGTGATCATCGTGTGTTATTACCCGCTTCGGCCCTATTTGGGGCCACCTTTTTGGTGATCGCCGACACCGGGGCACGTTCACTCTTTGCCGGCGAAACCTATTCGACTCAACTCCCCGTAGGTGTGATTACAGCCTTGTTAGGGGGGCCTTTCTTTGTGTACCTACTCAAACGACGGAAAAAGTTTAAATTATGGTAATGGTAAGCGCCATCGAATTTCAACAGGTTCAATTTTCCTATCGAAATCGCATGATTTTCCCCAAGCTTGATTTAAAAATCGAGGCGGGGGACTTTGTAGGTATTTTGGGCCCCAATGGTTGTGGCAAAACAACGTTATTGAAATTGACGGCTGGTGTAGAGAGGTCCGACATTGGCGAGGTGCGGGTGATGGGGAAAGTCGTGCAAGAATATCCACGCAAAACCTTGGCCCAAAGTTTAGCCGTATTACCCCAAGAGGCCTATGTGGATTATCCCTTTAGCGCTTGGGAGATTGCTTTGATGGGCAGGGCCCCTTTTCTAAGTTTGTTTCAAACTCCCTCGGCTGATGATTTAGCCTTTGTTCGAGAAGCCATGCAACAAACCGACTGTTTGCAATTTTCAGATCGTGATGTGCGTACCTTGTCGGGGGGCGAGCGAGAGCGGGTGATGTTGGCCCGGGCCTTAGCACAAAATCCAAGGATCTTATTACTAGACGAGCCCACTACCTTTCTTGATTTGCGTCATAAAACCGTGATCTATTCTTTATTAACGCGCCTTAATCGCGAAAAAAATTTGACCATTCTAGCTGTATTGCACGATCTCAACTTAGCCGCTGCGATGTGCAAGACCATACTCTTAATTAAAGATGGGATGATTCATTGCATGGGACATCCTAAAGAGGTTTTGACCGAACAAAATATTCGCGAAGTATTTGGCGTAACTGTGCATCAAGAACTTTCCAATCGCACCGGCAGACCTTATTTTCTTTACAATTAGTGTCACGTCTTTTCGGGGTGGGTAGAGGTAACTTAAGAGCCCGCGCCCAGTCGGCCTACTCGGGCTAAAAAATTTTTTGTTTTTAATTGAATTAGAGTATTCCTTCGTCATCCTCTAATTCAAAAAAACAATAAAATTTTTTAGCCCTCCTACGGCCTCCTTTCTGCGCTACAGGCTCTCAAGTTACCTCTACCCACCCCGAAAAGACTTCTCTGCAAATATTTGAGAATTATTTGAAAAGCGAGTGAGGTGGCTTTGCAGTTGAGTTAGCTTTTTCGACCCATCGCGGAATCGCCGGGGCCCCCAATGCGGATTAGCGGGCACGGAAAACCGCGGCTCGCCTCTGGGCGAGAACGCGGAAGGCTTCCGTGCCCGCT